>NZ_PKGG01000263.1:0-6418 GCF_046480465.1 Arthrospira sp. PCC 8006 | reverse complement strand
AGGGGGGTGCTAACTAATGCTAAAGTATCATTGAGGAAAAAGGCTGATAATATACCTGTGCCAAATGTTAATAAAACTAGCAATCCCAAGGGACTATGAATGAATCGTAATAGGTAAACTAATGCTAGGTTAAAAAAACCAGAGTAGGATAGGTAAGCGTTAATCACCATCATGCTTAATAAAAACACAATAGTATGAGGATCAATGGCATCCCAAGCCTGTTCTAGGGTTAAGGTTCCTATGGCAATTAAAAGGGCTGAACCTACTAAAGCTATGGTGGCACGGTTCATCCGTAAACCAGGAATATAACCTAATCCTAACCCTATATAAGTAAGGGTTAAAACCAAACCCTGTAAACCTAGAATAATCTGGGTCATATTTATTCCTGGCAATGCCGATCTATTGTAAATATTAAAATCATGATTACTGGGAATATAGGCACAAATTTTTGTCCCTATATGGTAGATTTAATTTTTATTGGTTGAGGACATCTTTTTGGTGTTGGGGGGCGGCGACGATCGCTGCTACTTCTGCTAACAAGTCATCAGCAACTCCCATTTCTTTTAGGGTTTCGATTAAGTCTTCGGCTACGGCATCAAAATGTTCGCTATTTAGACCCTGTTCTTGGACTAATGCTTGATGTGCTTCTCGCATATAACGACCATCATATTTATCCGTACCACCGAAGGCATATGTGAGAAAAGCTTTCTGATGCGATAGCTGTTTTTTCATGTCTATATTGGCAAAAAAATGTTTAATGCGATTATCTTGTAAAACTCGTTCATAAAACTTGTCTACCACCAAATATACAGCATCTTTTCCGCCAAGTTTATCAAATAAAGTAGTCATCTATTTTTTAGCCTCATAGGATGGATTGACGGTGATTAATTATGGCTTATTGATGGGGAATTTGTCAAGTGTTTGGCGGTTGATAAACTTGACCGATTGAATGATCTGGCTGAATATCGACTACTAAATCAACACGATCGCTATCTGTTAGCAGAGGAGTAATAAACAATTCGGGATGCAAAGATTTCCAAAAGTATTCGACAAATTGATTGATTTCTGTGTCGGTCATTCCAGACTTACCCAAGGCTTTCATCTCCTGTTCAGCTTGTGCGCGCCACTGTTTGGATAACCGATAATCAACGGGGTTGAGAACTATTAATCGATCCAAACGTTCCCAGAGGGGTAAATACTCTTTTAATTGGTGATTTATTTGTCGCGCAAATTGGCGATCGCTATCAGTAATAATAGGGGGGGGTGGATGATTAAACGCCTGGTCTTCTACGGGTTGACATCCCACAAACCAGCCCTCAAATAAGATGATATCAGGTGCTTCTATCTGTTGGGGTTCTATGCGATCGCCTTCTCCATTCCACAGAGACTTATCAAACCGGGGAATCATTATTTTTTCTCCGGGTGTAGGGTTTCGGAGTTGGTCAAGAAGTTGAATTCCGATGTCAATATCATGGGTGCCGGGGGGACCTCGCCAGATTAAACGGGGATCTTGTTCTCGCAGCCTTTGACGATCGGCGTAAGTTTTATATAAATCATCAATAGAAATACTAATGGCTTGATAATTTAGGAGATTGAGAATCCGAGACATGACGGTTGATAGGGTGGTTTTTCCTGTTCCCTGTCCGCCTAATATTCCCTGTAATAAAGGACGATTAAGGATGGTTTTTAACTGAGACAATTGTATGGCAAACGGTAGCCAAAAGTGCCATAATGTAGGGAGTTGTTCCCAGAGAATGGGTAAATCTTGATTCTGTTGAAGGAGCGATCGCCATAATTGATAACGTTGTTTAATTGCTGTTTCTAGCTGTTCTGGATTGATACCAAAAGCCGCCATTTGCTGGGGATTATTTAATTCTTGTCTCAGCAGTTGTTGCCATTGTTCTGGTGTCGGTTCGGTATCAGTTGCCAAAGATTGTAAAATTTCCATCATGATTAAATCCGGTCTAAGAACCCAGTAAAAATGCAAGCAAAAATAAACTATAAGTCATGCCAATTTTTAGACTATTGAGGAGGTCAAGCCCTAAAGAATTGATTTCACTACGAGACACTTTGCGGTAAGATAACCAACTAATCCATTCAGTGACTAGCAGGGTGATAAATGCGACGCTGACATCCCAACTTCCGACTTGTCCAACGATGGTGGCGATCGCCACTCCCAGGAAGAAGCCGAAAAGTAGGCTAATCAATAATACAGAGATGCGCCGCCAGGGGTTACGAAACCATTGCAAGGTTTGCTGGGCGATCGCATCAGTAAATCGGTTTAAACGAGTGTTTTGCATAGGAGATTATAGGGAGCGATATTTGAAATCTACTGTAGGATAAAAGTATTATAAGGGCGGTTGTGGCATCAACTCCCTGCTGTGGCTATATTTGTTAGTCTACAGGTGTCCAAACTTGCCGCCAGTTGGCTATAACACTTGTCCCAGATAGCAGATTTATGATAACGTTGACAATTTACTGAGGTTTGACCATTGAATTTGTTTGACGCAGCCAATATTAATATACTTTGGGGAAACCTCATTGTCGAGGAGTTAGTTCGCCATGGGGTGAGTTATTTTATTGTATCTCCTGGTTCCCGATCGACTCCTTTAACTGTGGCGATCGCCCGTAATTATCAAGCACAACGGCGAGTTTTTTTTGACGAAAGGGGCGCGGCTTTTCATGCGATCGGCTACGGGAGGGCGACAGGAAAGCCAGCGGTTTTGGTATCTACTTCTGGGTCGGCTGCTGCTAACTATTTCCCGGCTATTATTGAGGCGGCTACGGATAATTTACCGATGATTATTATGTCGGCTGACCGCCCGCCAGAATTGCGAAAAACGGGGGCTAATCAGACTATTGATCAGGTCAATCTTTATGGTGATTATGTGCGTTGGAAATTTGATATTCCCTGTCCTGATGAAAAGATTTCGCCGACGTTTGTTTTGACGACTATTGATCAAGCTGTTTATCGTGCCCAGCGATCGCCCCAAGGACCTGTTCACCTGAATTGTATGTTCCGCGAACCCCTCGCCCCGACTAATTCAGCTATTACATTGGGTTATACTCTCCCTCTGAAGCGTTGGCTAAGTAGTGGTAGTCCTTGGACGGATTACCCGACTCCCCTGGTGAGGCAAACGGCAGATAATATTAAGGAGATATCGGAGATTTTAAACAATAGCCAAACAGGTATTTTGGCGTTGGGAAGATTAAGCTCTATATCACAAATCCAGGCAGTGTCAGAATTGGCGAAACGGCTGAAATTCCCGGTCTTTGCTGATATTCGTTCAGGTTTCAGACTGGGAAATAAGATTGACAAACAGCTATTATTGACGGATATTCGACAGAGTTATAAACCCCTGGAAACGGTGATACAAATAGGCGATCGCATTTTATCAAAACGGTTTTTAGAGTATTTGGAAATCCACCCACCTCGTCACTATATTATGATCGCGGACGAACCCAGCCGCCATGACCCCGCCCATATTGTTTCCCATCGCATTGAAAGTAATATCGAACAATTATGTGAGGAATTATCCCCTCTTTTAGATCCGAATATTTGCCAAGATTGGCAAGATAAATTATGGCTAAAGTCGGCGAAAATTCGCGAAACGATTGATACCTATTTAATTAATGAATCATCGTTAAATGAAATGGCGATCGCTAATTTGGTCTCGCGGCATATCCCCGCCGACACTGGCTTATTTTTAGCCAATAGTATGCCGATTAGAGATATGAATGAATATGGAATTTATGGGGGAAATTCAGTCAGAATAGCAGCCAACCGAGGTACTAGCGGCATTGATGGAATTATCGCCTCTGCTACTGGGTTTGGTCAGGGTTTAAATACTCCCACAACTCTGCTAATTGGAGATTTAGCATTTCTCCATGACCTCAACTCTTTATCTATGGTTAATGCCCTGAATCATCCCCTGTGGATTATTGCTATTAATAATAATGGGGGCGGGATATTTTCATTTCTACCGATTGCTAAATTTAATGATGTATTTGAAAACTATTTTGGCACTCCGCACCATCTCAATTTTGACCATGCTGCCCAATTGTTTAATATCAAATATTTCTCCCCCAAAACACAGGAGGAATTTGTGAGAGATTATCAACAGGCTATCGCCTCCCAAACTTCAGCGATTATTGAAGTGCAGACCAACCGGAAACACAATCAAGAATTGCACCAAGACTTAGCCGAAAAAATCCAAGAAATATCATGGAGATTTTAACCGTCGTATTCGGTGTAAATTTCGACATCCAATGTATCCTCATCTATGCTGATATAAAGAAGATTCGGGCGACAACAAACCTGGCAATCTTCAATATAAGACTGTTGACCTCCGGCACTAAAATCGATAAATGTGACATTACTTTCGCCACAATAGGCGCAGGTAAATTCAGCCGTATTTTGCATAATTTTCACACTCAACTTTAGTAATATCGTGGCGATAGCGGAACATATCTTGAAGACGGGAATAAACCCACCAACTCAAGCCCTTGTCAAACAGGGAGCCACCTGGTAAACTAAAGGCGATCGCATCAGTTAACCGAGTGTGATTATTCACCTCAGAAAACTGGTGTCGGTGTACCCAAATAGCCATGGGACCCTGTTGCTGTTCATCAGTAAACAGTTGGTGGGGAATGCACTCAGTATGCACCGCCACCCATGGCACCGAAACCGGACCAAGAGATAAGAGAAATTCCGATCTAGCCCCCACCTCTAAACCCCCTTCCCGGCGGATAATTTCCACAGGTTGCCAAGGCGGGGTCAGCAACTCTAGGATATCAGATCGGGCGTGAAAATTCCAAACCACATCAACGGGGGCGTTAATTAGGGACGAGTATTGAAAATGCAGCATAAACACACCATACAGAATCAACAGTTGTAGCAATTTTTACCAAATTATATCGAGAAATTGGTTAAGATGAAACCCATGCTATCGTTGCCATATTAAATCCCCAATTTCTATGCGTTTAGAGCAACTTCAAGCCTTTTTATCTGTTGCCGAAACCGGAAGTTTTCAAAAAGCAGCAATCAATTGCAACGTGACGCAATCAACGATTAGTCGCCAGATACAGGGACTAGAAACGGAACTAGGTTTACCCCTATTTCACCGTAGTAACCAAGCTAAATTGACGGTGGGAGGTGAAAGGTTTTGGCCCTATGCGCGGAAAATTTGTCAGGCTTGGGAAAATGCCCAACAGGAATTAGCGTCATTATTAGCGGGACAGCAGCCGGAATTATGCGTGGCGGCTATTCACTCCCTTTGTGCGTCTTATCTCCCCCCAGTATTACAAAAGTTTTGCTATGCTTATCCTGATGTACAATTGCGGGTAACATCATTAGGAAGCGATCGCGCTTTAAAAGTCCTGAAAGATGGATTGGTTGATGTGGCACTTGTCATGAATAATCGTGCTTTTACGGCTAGTTCCGATTTATTGGTGGATATTCTCTATAAAGAACCGATACAAGTATTAATGGCGAAAAATCACCCCCTGGCGCGATATAATCAAGTACCTTGGACCGAGTTAATTATCTATCCTCAAGTGGTATTTAAAGATGGTTATGGAATGCGGCGTTTAGTACAGGAAAGATTTGCTCAAGCTGGCGCTACTCTCAAGGCGGTTTTAGAGTTAAATACGCTGGATGCTTTTCGGGGTGTAGTGCGTCAGGGGGAAGTAATTGCTCTGTTACCACGTTCAGCATTAGTAGAAGCAGTCAACGATAGCAGTTTAGCGATTAGAACGATCGCACCTTTTGAAGGGACTATAAATAGTAAATCAGGTTCCTTTTATAGTGGCGGATCTGACTTGGGTTGGACTCGGGAGGTTGCCATTGTCACCAGTCGCGATCGCCTGCAAATTCCCCCCATTGAATATTTCTGGAAATTGGTACATGAATTAATCCCCCCAGAGGTAAACTCGGAGTTAGAAGAACTGGGGATAAAATGCTTAATTGGTTAACATCAAATGGCTAACAATTCCTCAAAGTATCCGCTTTCGATTATACTGGTTTTCTCTTCTGTTCACTATATCACACCAACCAACTAAATGAGCGATCGCTTTAGAACATTACTGAAAAAAGTGGGAAGCGGAACCCACACCAGCGCAGCCCTAACTCGCGAAGAAGCCGCCGAAGCCTTACGCATGATGTTACACCAAGAAGCAACACCCGTACAGGTAGGGGCTTTTTTAATCGCCCACCGCATTCGGCGACCCACGGGAGAAGAATTGGCGGGAATGCTAGATGTTTATGCAGAATTAGGACCCCATTTAACTAATGCTGTGCGTCCTCCGATGATTTTAACTCATCCCTATGATGGGCGATCGCGTACTGTTCCCATGACCATTCTCACCGGGTTAATTCTCAGCGCCGCCGGAGTCCCGACCATTTTACATGGAGGCGATC
>NZ_PKGG01000048.1:0-29545 GCF_046480465.1 Arthrospira sp. PCC 8006 | reverse complement strand
TCGGGGTAGGGGTTGGAAAGTGCGGCCACCTGTCGGTTGAGGTCGGACTGCTGGGCGCGGCTACTAACTCTGGCATAGATAACGACTTTGCGTTTGTCACTGCCTGAKTTGGCAGCAGAATATGACTCAACGTTGTATCGTCGTTGCCCAGCCGGGGTTCTGATGGTCTCGATTGAGCCATTGGAGTCCCATCTGCGGAGTGTTCTTTCATGGACTCCAAGGATTTAGACCGCTTCCTTGGGTTTGACATATCTGGCAATAGGTTTATCCTCAACTATTCTCGCTTCTTATACCGTATTGCCCTAAAATATTAACCTAATTTGAGATTAAATCATGCTCCCGTTTCAATTGAGAGGTACTGCTTTGCTTAGGAAGGCTTCGCCAACGCAGAAGCCAGCTACTTTATTGGCTACTTCGGTAGCCTCAGTCAGTGAAGCGTCAAGAATCACCGTGGCTTCAGCGGGCGTGAGTATGTCAAAATTTCATGTTAGCCTGAGCATTACGCCGCCACATATAGGGCTTAATTCGGCGCAAAGCTGAGGCGGTGAACCTCTCATTCCAGGTTTCATCAGAAATAGTGGCTAATTCTTCTAAAGTCGGTGCCAGATTTTCCGGATAGGGATTAAAGGCCGCTTCTTTTGTGGGTTTAGCAAATCTTTCATTCCAGGGACAAACATCCTGACAAATATCACAACCTGCCACCCAATTATTAAGATTAGTTGCTATTTCTGGGGGCAAGTTTTCCGCTCGGTTTTCTATGGTATGATAAGCAATACAGCGGTTTGCGTCTACTAGAAAAGGTTCAGCGATCGCATTAGTAGGGCAGGCTGATAAACAGCGAGTACAAGTGCCACAATGTTCTGTATGGGGGCGATCGTACTCTAACACCAAATTAGTTAACACCTCTCCCAGAAACACCCAAGAACCGTAATTTCTAGTAATTAGATTCCCATTTTTAGCAATCCAACCCAACCCCGCCCGTTGCGCCCATAGCTTATCCTGAACCGGTCCCGTATCAGCATAATAGCGGGCTTCGATATCTTCCCCCTGCTGTTTTAACCACTGACAAAACTGCTTTAATTTCTTATGCAAAATGCGGTGATAATCTCGTCCCCAGCCATAGCGAGAAATTTTCGCATATTCCGGCTCATTTTTATGTTGATGTGGTGTATAATAGTTAATCGCAACACAAATAAGCGATCGCACTTCCGGCATAACTAGGCGAATATCCTGACGTTTAGGATTATCCATCCAAGCCAGATCCGCCTGATATCCTGCTTGTAACCATAGACGCAACCCTTCCACCTCTTCAGGGGTTGTTGTGGCTGGCGTAAAGCCGACCTGATCAAAACCTAAATCTAGGAGATATTGTTGAATTTGAGAACGGTCAACAGAAGCAGCCATCAGAGAGAAAAGTCAACAATGGAAAGTGGTTAATCATGGGGCTAATGCCACCCTATGGGGGGTGGTGGGATTAGAGTGTCAAGACGAGGACTCCTTAGAACCCAAACTAGCCTGTAACTCCAAACAATTACGGCCATCAGTTTCAAGTTTATAATCAACCCGATCCATGAGGCGCTTCATAATCAACCACCCATAACCATGTACTGGCTTATCTTCAGGTAATGGTGGTTCATAATCACTCATTTCATATCCCTTACCCTGATCCCAAATTTCCAAGCGAATGTCACCTTGATCAAGTTGTAGGCGAATAATCACCGGAAGATCAGGCTGATCGCGGTGAGCATGGCGAATCACATTAGAATAGGCTTCAGCTAGGACTAGGCGAAACCGATTCGACTGACGGGGCCAATCCACCGAGTCCCCTAACTGGACTTCCAAACTGCTTAATAGCCAGTGTTCAACAACTTCTAAAAACCGAATATCGCTCGGCACCTGTAATTCAGTGATCATCTGTTGACACAACCTCCAGAGAGAGTATGGTTTGATCGTCCTCCTGAACCGGATTTTGTTCACGGATGGAAGCCAGTAAAGCCTCTAAATTTAATAGGCTAGTTTGTTGTTTTAGGAGTTGCCATAACCCCTCCTGTTGCAGCATGGCACGGGCGGAATTACCATCATTGCCTTGTTGTAGCACAGTAGCCTCTGTAATTCCATCACTGGTTAGTAAAAATACATCTCCAGGGGACAAGACACGACTACCTACTTTTCCGCGCCAGATTGGGAGAATCCCTAAAGGAATACCCCGTTCTTTCAGAAAAATCGGCTCAACTGTGACATGGCCATCACCATTAAGGTTTTGTTGTTGGAGGGTGCGATGATCCCAAATCAGGGGGTAGATATGTCCAGCATTAGCATAGGATATTTCTCCTGTTGCTGGTGTGTAGCGAGCCAAAACCATGGTAATAAAGTGGTTATTGCCAATCAGATCATCAGATAAGATGCTATTAAGATTGTGCATTACCTGTTCTGGTTCTGGGGAAGTATCTTGAGAGAGTTCTCGACGCAAGACAGAAATGGCACTAGCCATAAACAAAGCTGCGGGAACTCCCTTCCCGGAAACATCCCCCAAAGCCACCCAAATATCCCCCATAGAGTGGATATAGACCTCAAAGAAATCACCCCCAACTTCTCTAGCTGGATAGCAGCAGGCTTGTAACTTCAGATTGTCAAATTCCGGCCAACTTTGGCGGAGTAAATTCATCTGAATTTGACGAGCGACCTTTAACTCACTCTGCATTTGCTCGGCGAGTTCTAGGGTACGTTGATATAGTCTAGCTTGAGACAGGGCGAGAGATGCTTGTTCGGAAACTACTTCTAACAGTTGAATATCCTCTTCCGACCAGGGTTGGTCTGCGCCATGGCGGTAAACGGCTAAAACGGCTAACAGGTCGTGTTGATAGGTAAGCGGAACTACAATGTGGCTGATGGTATCATCTCCCTGACCGCTGTGGGTCCGGGTTTCACGGGTTTCTACAGCCGCTTGCATCAAGGCTATGATATTGTCGGGTTCCGGGTGAGATTCACTCTGATAAGAGAACTCCTGTTCTGACAAAGAGCCCGATTCGATGGGTTTAACCTTACAAGCCAAGGCTTCAAAGGTTTCACCTACGGTATCTGCAATGGTTTGCAGCATACTTGCATAGTCGAGAGACTCGCGCAAGGCAATTACCACATCATTGTATAGCCGCTCTCGTTTCAAAGACCGACGCAGGGCGTTAGTGCGCTGTTTAAAAAATTTATAGGTTTCGGAGGCTTGCTGAACAACGGTTCGCAGTTCCTCTGGATTCCAAGGTTTGGTGATATATTTGAAGACTTGACCGGAGTTGATAGCTTCGACCAAATCTTCTACATCAGTGTATCCGGTCAGCAGAATACGGATAGTGTCGGGAAAGCGTTCAACGGTTTTACCGAGAAACTCTGTCCCATTCATTTCAGGCATCCGCTGATCGGAAATGATAATAGCCATTTCTCCCTCTTGATCAAGAATCTCGAGGGCTGTTAGGGCGCTATCGGCTTTGTGGACTTTGAAATCACGGCGAAACGTCCTGAACAGCAGGTCTAGGTTATCGGGTTCGTCATCGACGACCATTAGTTTCAGTTTGCGACCTTCTCCCCGACTCATGCTCTACGTTTCTCCTAGATCAATCAGGCATCTTAAACATCTTACCGAAAAACGGGGTTTAAAGTCTCATTTGTATTTCTTTGTGCCAATCTAAGTTTAGCGGAACGGGCGCGAGGATTTTGGCTAATTTCATCTGGCTGGGGAGTTATGGGTTTTTTGGTTAAGACTTTGAGTAGGGGATGATGGCGAAATCCGTGTTTGACTGGCCGATCTTCTAGGCTGTGGAAACTGATGATGCCGATACGTCCTCCGGGTTTAAGCCAGGTGGGGGCTGTTTCTAGGAAGGTTTCTAGGGCGCTTAGTTCTCCGTTTACGGCTATGCGTAGGGCTTGGAAAACTCGGGTAGCTGGGTGTATTCGCCCGTAACGGTACTTGGAGGGGACGCAATTGGCGATCGCCCCCGCGAGTTGTTCTGTGGTCTGAAAGGGTCGTTTTTGGACAATCTGCCTTGCTATGCGCCGAGATAGTCTTTCTTCGCCGTAGGTATAAAAGATATCAGCCAATTGTTTTTCGTCCCAGGTGTTAATGATTTCGGCGGCGCTGAGGGGGTCTTGTGGGTTCATTCGCATATCCAATGGTCCACAATGACGGAAACTAAATCCTCGTCCTGGGGTATCTAGTTGATGGGAGTTCACCCCTAAATCAGCTATGATGCCGTCAAATTGTGAGGGACTCGATGGATATTGGCTAAAGTTTCCGTGCCAAAATTGCAGGCGATCGCCACAATTACCCATAGTATCCATTAACATTGACTTGGCGGCGGCGATCGCTTCTAAATCACGGTCAATCGCCGTCACCCGCACATTAGGGGCCCCTTGAAAAATCATCTTTGTATGTCCCCCGCCGCCAACCGTAGCATCGAGATAGTGACCACCCTCCTGGACTGCTAACCCCTCGATTAATTCCCGCCCCAAAACCGGAATATGGACAAATTTCCCAGCCAATTCTAAATTATCCAAATCTCTACCTTTCTCAGACACCCCAAAATCCCTATAATCAGTTAAAGGAAACTCAAATTAATCGGCAAGTTACGCAGATTTGACGAGACTATAAGACCATCATAAACTCTAGCGCCATCAATAACGATATGAGCAGAATCGAAACTCGCACCGAACCCATGGTCATCAACATGGGACCCCATCACCCCTCCATGCACGGAGTGTTGAGGCTAATTGTCACCCTCGATGGCGAGGATGTAGTAGACTGTGAGCCCGTCATCGGCTACCTACATCGGGGCATGGAAAAAATCGCCGAAAACCGCACCAATATCATGTATGTTCCCTATGTTAGCCGTTGGGATTATGCGGCGGGGATGTTCAATGAAGCCGTAACAGTCAACGCCCCAGAAATGCTGGCTAATATTGAGGTTCCCAAACGTGCCCAGTACATCCGGGTAATCATGTTAGAGTTAAACCGGATCGCCAATCATTTACTGTGGTTAGGACCATTTTTAGCAGATTTAGGCGCGCAAACTCCCTTCTTCTACATCTTCCGAGAAAGGGAAATGATTTATGACCTTTGGGAAGCTGCTACTGGCTATCGCATGGTTAATAACAACTACTTCCGCATTGGTGGAGTCGCCGCCGACCTTCCCTATGGTTGGGTTGATAAATGCCATGATTTCTGCGATTATTTTCTCCCCAAAGTTGATGAGTATGAAAAACTAATCACCAATAACCCGATTTTCCGCCGCCGTATCGAGGGTTTGGGAGTTATTACCCGTGAACAAGCCATTAACTGGGGACTCTCTGGCCCTATGTTGCGCGCTTCTGGGGTTAATTGGGATCTTCGTAAGGTCGATCATTATGAATGTTACGATGATTTGGATTGGGATGTTCACTGGGAAACTGACGGAGACTGTCTCGCCCGTTATGTAGTGCGAATTCGGGAAATGCGGGAATCTGTTAAAATTCTTCGCCAAGCCTTAGATGGTCTTCCTGGGGGCCCCTACGAGAACTTAGAGGCACAACGGATGATGGGAGGGCCTAAGTCTGAGTGGAATAATTTTGATTACCAGTTTATTGGGAAAAAAATTGCTCCGACTTTTAAGATTCCTTCTGGAGAACATTATGTGCGCGTCGAAAGCGGTAAAGGGGAATTGGGCATTTATATTATCGGTGATGATAATGTTTTCCCCTGGCGGTTCAAAATTCGGGCAGCAGACTTTAATAATTTGCAAATTTTTCCCGATTTAGTTAAAGGTGAAAAAGTGGCTGATATTGTGGCGATTTTGGGAAGTGTAGATATTATTATGGGGTCAGTAGATCGCTAATCTGATTTCCCCGAACATATAGGGGCAAGTCTTTGGGCTTGCCCTCCATGCTTACTTCTCACGGTATTTTGACTTATGGCTGATGTAATTGATTACAAAATCTACGGTAATGATTTGCAATTGGTGGAAATTGAACTAGACCCCGGTGAGGGAGTTCAAGCCGAAGTGGGAACCATGACCTATATGGAAGATGGTATTCAAATGCAAACGGGTATGGGGAAAGGGGGGTTATTCTCTGGTTTTAAAAGGATGATTACCGGAGAAAGTTTCTTTATTACTACGTTTTTAAATAATGGTAAACAACGTTCTAGGGTGGGTTTTGCGGCGACTTCACCAGGGCAAATTATTCCGGTTGATTTATCTCAAATTGGTGGGGAATTTTTGTGCCAAAAAGATGCGTTTTTATGTGCTGCTAATGGTACGGAAATTAATGTAGCATTTACGAAGAAATTAGGGGCTGGTTTCTTTGGGGGGGAGGGATTTATTCTGCAACGATTAAAAGGGGATGGTCTGGCTTTTATTCAAGCGGGAGGGGCGATGATTCAAAAAACTTTACAACCTGGTGAAACTTTGCGAGTTGATACGGGATGTTTGGTGGCGTTTTCTCCGTCGGTGCGCTATGATATTCAGTTTGTGGGTGGTTTTCGTAATGCTTTATTTGGTGGGGAAGGGTTATTTTTGGCGAAAATGACGGGACCGGGTATTGTGATTGTTCAAAGTTTACCATTCTCTCGACTTGCCGATCGCATTAATTCTATGATTACTCTCCCTGCTGTCAGTAATGATGGATGATTGTTGATTATTTACCAATACAAAATCGACTAAAAATCCGGTCTAATACTGATTCGGTAACTTCCTCTCCGGTGACTTCTCCTAGGGCGTGAATTGCGCCGCGTAGGTCGATAGTCCAAAAGTCAAAGGGTAGACGATCGCCTATGGTGTTTTCCACTTGTTCTAGGGCTATTTTCGCACGGGTAAGGGCTGCTGCTTGACGTTGGTTAATGGCAAATTCCAGATTAGCTGATTGTAGGTTTTCCGTATGGACAGCGTTAAGGATGCTTGTTTCTAAATCGGTAATCCCTTGATTAAGGGTGGCGGCGGTTGCAATAATTAACGATGGTTTAATGTCAAGTTTATTAATAATAGCTTGACGTAAATTTTCTAGCTGTGCCGAGGATAGGCGATCGCTTTTATTCATCACTACAATTATTGGTCGATTTTTGACCTGCTGATAAATCTCATTTTCCCCTTCTGTCCAGCCCTTTTCACAGTCCAGGGTAAATAATACCAAATCCGCTGATTGAGCGGCTATCTGCGACCTTTCTACCCCAATTTGTTCGACTTTATCATCAGATTTACGAATCCCAGCCGTATCAAGAACTTGTACAGGAATACCCCCGACCACTAGCTGAGACTCTACCACATCCCTAGTAGTTCCGGGTAGGTCTGTGACAATGGCGCGATCGCTACGACTCCAAGCATTTAATAAGCTAGATTTTCCCACATTAGGACGACCAACAATTGCCACTTTTAAACCTGTGCGTAAGAGTTCCCCCCTATCTGCTGTGTCTAAGATATCAGTTAATTGCTGGAGGACCTCTTGTAATTGGTGGATAATTTCCGATTCATTTAAGGGGGGTAAATCTTCTTCAAAATCGACCCTAGCTTCAATTTCTGCTAAAATATCTAAACAGAGCGATCGCAGATGATGTATCGGATCGGCTAATTTTCCCCGCAGTCCAGCCAAAGCCGCAGACGCTGCCTGGGGAGACTGAGCCCCCACCAGTTCAGCGACACTCTCAGCTTGAGTCAAGTCTAGTCGCCCATTGAGAAACGCCCGCAGGGTAAACTCTCCGGGGGTGGCTAGTCTGGCTCCGGCTTGTAAACAAAGCTGTAGGACCTGTTGAACGGGGATAATACCACCGTGACAGTGGAATTCTACCACATCTTCGCGGGTGTAGGAGCGGGGAGCGAGCATTAATAGCAATAAAGCCTCATCCACCAGTTGCTGTGTGTGGGGATGATGGATATAACCATAGAGAATGCGGTGGCTTGACCAGGGCTGATTTCCTGGGGCTTTAAATAGGGTTTTAGCGATCGCGACAGCTTCTGCTCCAGACATTCTGACAATGCCAATACTGCCCTGTTGTGGCACAATGGCGGTGGCGATCGCAGCAATAGTTTCACTTTTGGTGGAAATTGGAGACATTTTCGTAATAACCAATATTACCAATTATCAAGTAGGTTGTAGGGGCGACATCTAGCCATCATCTAGCCTCCCTCCCCAGAAGGGAGAGCCAGCCAGAATCATCCATAATCCCTTTACTGCACACCCTCATTAACCGGGAAGCGATCGATTAAATTTTTAGCCTCGATCGCATTATCTTTCAACGTGCTACTGAGGTGAGGAACATGGGGAATTTGCGAGAGAAAATCCCGAGTGCGTCTGATAATCCTGACAATATCCCCCTCATCAAGAGTAGTATTTTTCACCAATTCCGCCCATTCTACCCCACCAGCCCACTGTTCAAGAATAGCACTGAGGCGCTGATGTTCTCGGCGTTCAGGAAGCACCAAAAACTCAACACGGTGGCGACCCTGAACCTTAATCAAAGATCTACGCAAAGACCACAGGCGGTTCAAAGTTTCCTGTACCACCTCCGAAAGCTGATAATGAGTCCAACTATCAGACCGAGAAACCTCAGTGACCAAAGCAGAACAAGCACCAGCCAAATTATAAGGCTCTAGGTTATCAAATTCTCCCGACATCAAAACCAACCCCAACCACAACTCATTATCCCCTCGCAGCGCTGCTGTCGCCTGTCCCAACTTAGTGGGCTGCAAATCATCCAAAGCCTCAAACTCTTGTAAAATGTCAATCAGATTAAGAAATTCCCGCCAATTACGTTCCAAATATTGACGCAACTCTTCCTGATAATCAACAATTTCCTTCTGAATAGCCGAACGGCGGCTCAAGCGTTTGAGGATTTTTTGAGGTTTCCCAAACTTTTGGGCTGGGTGTGTAGCTAAAATTTCCTCGACCTGTTCAATGCGAGTGATTTGGTTAACTACCTCTGGGGCCGTATCTGCGACCAACAGTTCTGGAATTTGTACAGCCAGGGCTTCGGTTATTTCATCTCCCCGTCGTGACTGTCCCAATTTAAACTGCATTTCTGGCATTTCCAAATGATCCACCCAGGTAAGCCTAGGAAGTTCAGCGTGTAAATTAACCACATCCATCGCCGCCACTATATACCAACGGTTATCTCGCCCCAAACATAGGAAATAGGGCGCTTGTCCAGGGCTAGGGGTTTGGGCAACCAGTACGGCGGAAATTGGCGGTGAGTCAGACTTGCGGGCGGTGGGGACGTGCTTACCCCGGAGGCTGACCAAAGTACCAAACGCTGCCAAGTCCAGGGCTTCTGCCATTTTTTGAGTGCGGGCTTCTCTGGCTTGTTTTTGCAGGGTTTTTAACAGTCGTTTTTCCTGCTTGAGGCGTTGCTGCTGCTTTTCATACTCAGCGAGGGTGTCTTCTAGGGTATTGATGTCTAAGTCCTCTCCTAAGCCTAATTCGGCTTCAACTTGGGCCAGTTTTGTTTCTAGGTTTTTAATATGTTGTTCTGCTGGAACTAAAGATAGGGTGGAGATATACTGACCAAAACTGCGTTCAACTAGGTTTTTTGCCTTTTCTAGGCTGTGGGTCTGCAACAGGTTCAGCACCATGCCATAACTGGGGCTAAATTGACTGACTAGAGGGTTGGGTTTGGATGTGGCTAAATAGGCTGCTTCCTCGGCTCCCTCAAAAGGGGTTTCTACGGTAACTACATGGCCGATGGTGTCCATGCCGCGCCGTCCGGCACGTCCTGACATTTGCAAAAATTCGGAGGCTCTCAGGAGGCGATGACCGTCGTCTGTGCGCTTGGATAGGCTAGAAATTACGGTGGTGCGGGCGGGCATATTTATCCCAGCGGCTAGGGTTTCGGTGGCGAAAACTACTTTAATGAGTCCTTCCTGAAATAGCTCTTCTACAAAGATTTTCCAGGCGGGAAGTAGTCCGGCGTGGTGGGATGCAATGCCTTTGGCGAGGGGTTCGAGCTGTTTGGGACGGGCGGCACCGGGGGTTTCTTTGATGAAACGGTTAATGCGATCGCGTAAAATTTGCGCCTCTTTGGGGCTGACTAGGGATAGATGGCTAATATCACCCACGGCGCGATCGCACCCACGACGGCTAAATATAAAATAAATCGCCGGTAACATATCCCGTTGTTTCAGTCGCAATACAATATCGGCTAGTTCTGGTACACCGCTTTTGCGGTTATAACTGCCACGCTGACGCGCTCTACTGCTTTTGGCTAATGATGGGCTGATGCGGCGTTTGCTACCATCGAGAAGGGGAAACATCCCTTTGCTGTTGCAAAAGTAGAACTCTACCGGGACCGGACGAGAATCGGAAGATATTAATTCTGTGGGACCGTGAACTCTTCTGATCCAATCGGTGAGTTGCTGTTGGTTGTCTACAGTAGCCGATAAGGCTAACAGTTGTATATTTCGAGGACAGTAGATGATTGATTCTTCCCAAACTGTGCCGCGCTGTCTATCATTCATGTAGTGGCACTCGTCAAGGACTACGGCTTCCACTCCTTCTAGGGATGTGCCTACTTCACCTATGGGAGTACCATAGAGCATATTTCGGAAAATTTCTGTGGTCATCACTAAAATGGGGGCATCCCTATGAAAGGAGATATCCCCGGTGAGTAGTCCCACCATCTCATCACCGAATTGTTCCCGAAAATCTCTTAATTTCTGATTGGAGAGGGCTTTTAGGGGTGTGGTGTAGAAGACTCGGCGACCGTTGGCTAGGGCGCGATGGATGGAATATTCCCCAATTAGGGTTTTTCCGGCTCCGGTGGGGGCGCATACTACTACGGATTTTCCCTCCTCTAAAGCGGCGATCGCCTCCTTCTGAAAATCGTCGAGTTCAAAAGGGAATAGATAACTTAAATCGAGTTGGGGGCTGTTTTGGATAGGATTTGACACAGGGATAATCTTTAAAATGAACAAATAAGTTAAATTGATATAGCAATCCTAAATGATTTTGTGACCAAGCCGGTGAGTTACCAACCTAGCCGGACGCTTTTACCAAGCCAGCTAGATACTGGCACTAATCTATCAGCCTATTGTAGCCTTTCCCTGAAAATCAGGAGTTGCCCAGGCTCACCGGGTCTTGATACAGGTTTGAGATTCTACTATCAAATGTGTCTGCTCATGATACCGACAATTTCGACTATCCCTTTATTGCAGTTGGCTTCGGGCGATCGCCTGGGGTTACAGGTTTATCGGTTTCAGGGTGCAGATCCTGGCAAAAAAGCCTATATACAGTCTAATTTGCACGGCGCGGAAATTAGTGGCAATCAGGTAATTCACCATTTGATTGGCTTTTTGTCTCATTTAGACCCTTCCCAATTGGTCGGGGAAATTTGGTTAGTCCCAGTTTGTAATCCCCTAGGAGTTAATCAGCGATCGCACCATTTTTCTCCTGGTCGCTATCATGTTTATGATGGTAAAGATTGGAATCGCATTTTTTGGGATTATCAAAAAACCGGGGATGATATCGCCAGTTTTGCCCGTGCTAACCGGGATTTTCCCACCCCACAAATTATCGCCAATTATCGCCAAAAAATACTGGCAAAATTCCACAATTCACATCATTATAAAATCCACAGCAATAGTCGCCTTCCCTACGGAGAATATTACCGCTATCAACTACAATCTCTGTGCCTTGATGCTGATTATGTCATTGATTTGCACAGTTCCACTAATCAAGCGATCGATTATTTGTATTGTTTCCATAGTCGAGAAGAAAGCGCCAGAGGTTTTTTGTTAGATTATGGTATTTGGATGAATCAATATGATGGAGATGCTTTTGACGAGGCTTTTTTAAAACCTTGGTTAGCCCTAGAACAGGAATTTAAATTGTTAGGAAAACCCCTAATTTTTGACATTGAATCTTGGACTCTGGAATTGGGCTCAGGTATGACCATGAACCCCGATTCAGTCCAGCGCGGATTAATCGGAATTAAAAATTATCTCGCCAACAAAGGCATCTTAAATATTGAAAAATTCCCCCTGCCACAAACTGCTAATTATCCCATTAAACTCGTTCCCAAAACTCATATAAAAAAATACTATGCCCCCCAGGGAGGTATGTTTACCAATTCTATTAATATTGGCGATTCCATTACCAAAAACAGTAAAATCTATGATATACTATCCTTCGACAAAGACCAACAAACATCTACAATTCTCCCCGTCTTGGCAGAAGCTGATGGTTTAGTGTTAGATATCGCCACCAACCACAGTGTTAATGAGTTTGATTATGTTTTATCAGTCATGGAAACCCCATAAAACTCATTTTAATAAATCCATTACTATGTCCTATTATCTGTGTAGATGAATCACCCAAAATCACCCCCCAAGTTAACATTAGATCAAGAATCAGTAGCCGCCTGGGTGTTCCTAACTCCCGCCTTGTTTCTGATGGCAATATTTATTATCTGGCCGATTATTTATTTAATTTACCTCAGTTTCACTCAGGGAAGTTTTACCCGGTCTGGCACCGAGTGGGTAGGACTAACCAACTATCTGCGCTTAATTGTTAGCCCTGACTTCTGGCAGGTTATTGGTAATACAATTTACTTCACCATTGCCACAGTTATTCCGAGTTTAATCATTCCCCTCGCCCTAGCTGTAATGTTAGACCAAACCTTGATGCTGCGGGCGTTTTTACGGACTGCTTATTTTATCCCTTCTATTACCTCCTTAGTCGCCGTAGGTTTGGGTTGGCGGTGGCTATTTCAAACTGACGGTCCTGTTAACGGCTTTTTATCACAAATTGGCTTTGACCCCATTCCCTGGTTAAGTAGTACCGTCTGGGCTATGCCCATTTTAATTTTACTAAGTATTTGGAAACAATTAGGCTTTAACTTAGTCGTATTTTTAGCCGGACTGCAAACCATTCCCATTAACCGTTATGAAGCGGCGGAACTTGATGGCGCGGGACCCTGGCAAAAATTTTGGTATGTGACTCTACCCGGTCTCCAACCTACCTTAGTATTTGCGACTGTCACTACAGTTATTTTTACCCTGAGAAGTTTTGAACCCGTTTATGTAATTACTGGCGGCGGTCCCCTCAACTCTACCAATTTACTGGTTTACTATATTTACGAACAGGCTTTTTCCCAGTTTGATTTTGGCTACGCAGCAGCGGCGGCGACTTTACTGTTAGCGATCGCCCTAGTCTTAGTCTATTTCCAGCTTCAGATTTTTGGCGAAGACCAAGCCAGCAAATAATCAATAAGTGATCAATCACACTTGCGGAATTTGCCATAATCCTGTTGTTTATTAATTAGCAGGGGTGGGGATAACCCCACTTAGTCCCCTGGGTGCGTATCTCTAATTAACCGCCAGCCGCAAAAGTCCCTAAAATAATTATGGATAATGCCAAACCCGGTAATAGCAGAATACCTAGCATCAACATTTCATGTTCAGTCATTGAGTAGATTACCTCATAACGTTAACCAATAGCCTAGCATTTTCGGACAAAAAAAGCACACTGAAATTTAATGTCAGGATTCACCCATGAAAAAACGAGTTAAACGTCTGTCTTTCACTGTAGCGATGACAGTTTCTCTGTTGCTAATTGGGGCGACATTAGCCGTGTTAGGTATTTTTGATGATATGTTAAACTGGGATATTTTTAGCCCGCAAGTTGAACAGCTTTTAAGGGCAATTATGGCGGGGTGTATTGTCCTGAGTGTTTTTGGTGTCGCCATTACTTTTGTGTTGGGTATTCAAGAAATTGTTAAGTCTATTGGCTTACTCCAAAAAAGTCGAGGTTTGGATGAGTTGGAGACTGTTGCCGACGCGCCCAAAACTACCTATATGTTATATATGTCCGGTGTCGTGGCGGTTTTTGCCGTGTTAATTAGTGCTTTATCTGTCGCTAATTTGATGATTACTAACCATCGTAACCGCGTGTTTAAACGCATTGCTACAGAACAAATGCAGCAACTCAGCGATGAGTTTGTGCAGCAGGTATCTCTATTAAATGAACCGCCGAGGGCTGATGTTCCTAACACCTTGGATGATTTACTTAGAAGTGTCAAAAAGTTATCCTTTGTCAATGATATTACTCTGTATTTACCCGACCAACAGGATGATATTATTATCTGGAATTATGATTCTATGTGGGTTGATTATCCCCAAAGAGGATTTGAACGTCAAATTGTGGCTAAGGAATATGAACAGGCGATTCAAAGTGCCTTCCAGGGACAACCGGAACTGCTGCAAGCCTTGAATGGGACAACTAGCTTTCAATGGTATTATTTAATCCGTGATCAACAAAATCAACCCTTGGCTGTGTTACGGATTAATGGTAATCAAAGGGAGAATTTTCGGGAGTATAAATTAAAATAAATCTGCCTAAACAATTAACTCTTCTAGGGCGATTTGTAAATCTTGGGTTAAATCAGCGATCGCTTGACGACGACTGCTTCGATAACTAGCCCACCGTGGGGATACAGCAATAGGTTCACCCACCCTAGTTTTAACTAACTGTTTACCTAAGTTGGGGGTTTTATTAGGGTTAACGCCTTTTAATCTAGCGATCGCCGTCCAAATAATAATTACCGTATCCGCAAAGCGATCGAACGAAGGATTTTGTTTAATATATTCCCCAGTCACAGCCACAAAACTTTCCACTAATCTCATGTGCCACATTCGCAAACTTGCTTCTTCCGCCAGGCGATTAGCTAGTCCTAAATCGACCGCCGATAAATCTTCGGGAGATTTCAGATTTTCCCGATATATATACTCCCAACCCGCCTGTTCCAGACGGCGACAACGGCTAGTTAAATCCCCTATAGGTTGAATACCAAAATAGCTTTCAGAAACCTTTAAGGCGATATCTAGCAGGGAATGGAGGCGTTCCGGTAAATCTTGCTGGTCACTGGACTGGGGAATATTTTGATGATAGAATTGGCGATATAAGTTCTCCATCAAATTTAGTAAATAGTTACCCAGGTTAATTAAACGGGGATATAAATGCTCAAAAACAGGCTCATGGTTAGATGTCGATAAGCCGCAATCTGTTTCCATCTCCGTTAACAGGGATTCTAAGGCTTTCCAGTTATCTTGAACATAAGAGTATTGAACTCCTAGGGGAACAATCAAAACTGTTTCTGGGCGCTGGAGTTTGTGGAGGTCTTCCACACACCAAAAAGCCATTTGGGCGATACCGGGTTCTAGGGGGCTAATTAATTGATTATGGCCGTTAGTTGCACCTTCTGGAGCCGCAGCTATGGGGAAACGACCGTTAACAAATAAATGGCGGGCAGATTTTAAGCCAGGGCGATCTATGGTGCCGCGTAAAATGGAACTGCCGCCCAATTGAGGAAATAACCAAGTCACGAAATTTCCCGCCCACAGAGGAATACCGCGATCATAAATAAAATGAAAATGCACGGGGTCTTGAAGGCTGACACCCTGAGATTTTGCCAGGGCTGGAATACGCCGCCAAAATACCTGGGAAAGGGCGATGGGGTCATTGGGGTTGGGATGACGAAAAGCGAGGAGGAAGCGAATTTTTGAGGCTTGGAATTGTTGGAACAATTCAATGATGCGATCGCCTTGTTCTATCTGAATATCAGCGATCGGTGTTTTCCAGGCCATCCACATCGGCATAAATGTCTGGGACAGTCGCAAAACCAGAGGGTTAAACTTGGGGGGGAGAAATTCTAGGGGGGGTTGAGCGTAGGTTTTAGTTTTGGGCATATAATGTTAGGGTATTTTACTACAAAGTTCGGGAACGTGCTGATTATGCTATGAGTCTCTAAAAGAGATGAGTGCTGTTTTTACCAACTTGAATTGAAAAGATTAAACTAGGGTCATCAGTTGAGTGCATCAGTTGTCTGTAAATTGGCTCAACCGATTATGGAGGTATAGAATTTTACATGAAAATCAAATTTTGGCGCGGGCGGACACTGTTAACTACGATCGCATCTACTATATTAGCGATCGCCACTCCCCTTTCCATCACCACAGCCCTAGAATTTCCACAAGGTCCAAGTCGCCAGCCACCTCAGTCAACCGCTGGAGGAGGAACCCGAGGGAATGCCAGCACCATTGTCGATGGCACTTGTGACAACAACAGTGATTTTATCACCCCCCTATTACCCATTGGTTACGAGGTCTTAAAGACCGCTTCCCCCAATCCCAGCTTTTTCCTGTACGTTCCCAAAACCAAAGCCCAAAAGGCTGAATTTTTGGTGCTAGATAGCCAAGGTCGGGATGTCTATGTGGAAAGTTTCGCCACACCTACAGAAGGGGCTATTATGAAAATTAGCCTACCGGAAACCGTTTCCTTGAGAGTGGGAGAAACCTACACCTGGCAATTTTCCCTATTTTGCGATCCTAATCAAAGGGATTTAGACGAGTCCATCACAGGAGCTATTGAACGGATAGAATTAGACGAGGAACACAAAGCTAGAATTGCCGCCGAAACTGACCCCATTGATAAGGCGGTACTGTATGCAGAACAACAGATGTGGCCGGAGACTCTCCTGATTGTGTTAGGACTGCGAGAAACTCATCCCGAAATTTGGCAACAGTTGATGGAGTCCGTAGGATTAAAAGATATCGCCTCTAAACCCATCGCCCCCTGTTGTATTCCAGAAATTGAGGAAACTGTGGGTTCGGAAATCGAAGCGTCGTAACTAAATGCTCAAAACCATTAGAGAACGATTCTGGAATTGGCGGGTTGTCCTGGTGACGACCCCCTCTGTCGCCCTCGCCGTGATTTTATTACGGCTAACTGGTATTTTGCAAACCTTGGAATTGGCTGCCTATGACCAGTATATGCGCTGGCGACCCCCGGAAAGCCGTGATAGTCGCATTGTCATCGTTGGTATTGATGAGGATGACCTTAAATTTATTGGTCAAGGTTATGTACCAGATGGGGTGTATTTTGAGTTAATCCAACGACTAAATGCCATGAATCCTAGGGTAATCGGATTAGATATTTATCGAGATTTACCCTTTGAACCTGGGCATTCCCAATTGGTGCGGCTTTTTGAAACTACAGATAATCTAATTGGTATTGAAAAAGTCATAGGTGATCACTTTTTTAGTCGGGTGGGACCCCCTCCCGCCTTGGCTGCTAAGGGACAAGTTGGGGCTAATGACCTGATTGTTGATCAGGATAATAGGGTGCGTCGCGCTTTGCTATATTTCCCCAGAGAAAATGGGGAAACTGTCCATAGTTTTGCCGTTCATTTAGCCCTGAGATATTTAAATGCAGAACCGGACTTTTCAGTTGAGATTGTAGAAGGTACAGATAATTGGTGGAAATTTGGTGATGTGGTGTTTGTTCCCTTTGAGGGGAATGATGGCGGTTATGTGCGCGCCGATGATGGTGGCTATCAAGTTTTACTTAACTACCGAGGACCTAGCCAGCATTTTGAAATTGTCTCCATGCGAGATATTTTTGAAAACCGGGTAGCCTCAGACTGGGGAAGCGATCGCATTATTTTAATCGGTTCGGTGGGCGAAAGCATGAAAGATTTATTTTCTACCCCCTACACCCTAGCGCCTGATCAACGCATGACCGGCGTAGAAATCCATGCTAATATTGTTAGTAACATCATCAGCGCCGCCCTGGAAAATCGACCTCTGATTAGAACTTTACCAGAAGTTATCGAATGGCTATGGATTCTGTTTTGGTCTGGTCTGGGGGCGACCCTAACTTGGCGATTACGCGACCCCACTAGAGTTGGACAATTCCTATTTAAAAGAGTTGTGATTTTGGTGATGGCTGGGGGTATTTTATTAGGCTTTACCTTTATCGTATTTTTAGGCAGTTGGTGGTTACCTGTTGTACCTTCATCCCTGGCTTTGGTCGGTTCAGTAGTGGTAATTACTGCCTATATTGCTCGTTCAGCATCCGATATCCGTAAAACTTTTGGTAGATATCTCAGTGATGAAATAGTTGCTAATTTGCTGGAACACCCAGAGGGATTAAAAATGGGTGGGGAACGTCGTAAAATCACCATTTTAACCTCGGATTTACGGGGGTTTACCGCGCTTTCTGAACGCTTACCCCCTGAAGAAGTTGTGCAAGTGCTGAATTTCTATTTATCCTATATGGCTGATGTCATTACCCATTATCAAGGGACAATTGATGAATTTATGGGGGATGGTATTTTAGTGTTATTTGGTGCGCCTACCCTGCGCGAAGATGACCCAGAAAGGGCGGTGGCTTGTGCCGTAGCCATGCAGTTGGCTATGGCTCAGGTAAATGAACAAATGGAGAAGTGGGAATTACCCGCTTTAGAAATGGGAATTGGCATTAATACCGGAGAAGTGGTCGTTGGTAATTTGGGTTCGGAAAAACGCACGAAATATGGGGTGGTAGGAAGTCATGTTAATCTCACCTACAGAATTGAGTCTTACACCACAGGCGGACAAATTATTATTTCTGAAGAAACCCTCAATTGTACTAATCCTAATTTAGTTAAAATTGATGATAAGAAATTGGTACAACCCAAGGGGGTTAAAAATCCCATAGCTATCTATGAAGTCTCTGGAATTGCTGGGAAATATAACCTATTTTTACCCAAAGAAACCGAAATATTTTATTCTTTGTCTCAGCCCATATCATTACAATATACGGTCTTAGAAGGTAAGCACGTTGGCGAAAACCTATTTTCTGGGCGGTTATTAGAACTCTCCGATCGCAGTGCTTTAATCGGTGCAGAAGATGGTACAGACTCTTTACCGCTGGTGTTGACTAACATCAAACTGAATCTGAAATCATCGGACTCGGAACTGCGCGAGGATATCTATGCCAAGGTCTTAGAAAAACCAGCCGAACCGGGTAAATTTTATATTCGTTTCACCTCCAAACCTCCTGTAATTGAAGCGAAACTTAATGATATTTACCAGATTATTAAAGGCTAAATCAGATTCAGGTATAGGCAAAATTAAGTAATTCCGCCAGTAATTTGGGCTACTTCCTGACGGCGATCGCTCCAAATTTCCATGGCTGTAGCCGCTTCCTCCAAGTCGGAAAACTCCTGCATTTGTCGTTCGATTTCCGGGACTAAATTATCGAGAGATTCCAGACTTTGGCAGTGTTTCAGAATCACCCGCCAACCTTCGAGCCATTGTTGACAAGCCTGCTGGTGTTCCCGAAGGGGTTTAAGATTTTCTTCTTCCTGAATTTTGATAAGTTCTTGTTGTTTGAGTTTCTGGGATTGTTCCGCCCAAGCCGATCGCCAGTTTTCTATGTCTTGGGCATTATAGCGTTTGGAGTAGCGCGAGATTTCAGTGCTAAATATTTCCCCTAGCAGATCTAGGCGATCGCGATCGCTTGTTTGCTTAATAGCTGCAAGTCCTTGTTCCACCCACAGAGGCAGAACCCGGAAACTAACTAATGTCGCCCTCATACCTATGAGTTTAACCCAAATTTGATGTGCCCAGAACTCTAAGCGATCGATTTGGCGAGGTGGGACTCCCAGATAAGTAGCCACCTCCAACCAAACACGGGCTAAAGGCCATTGGCGAGGATTGATGATGCCTGATGTGATTAGTGTTTCAACCATACTTTACTTAGATAACCTAGATTCTGAAGCCATGCCAATCCTAACTCGATGTCCACATTTAGTAGCTCAACAGGAAGGCTCACCCATAATAACTCACTATGTGGGGATTGGGGGGAGCGATTTTACTTAGTCTCTAGTAGGATTATCTAACATTACGCCCCCCCCTGAGTTCAGTAAGGCCAGCAGTTTAGACCGTCGCTAATTCAGGACTAGGGCGCTTACTATTACGAATACCGGCGATCGCCTGCGAATAATTATCAGCATTAAACACCGCCGAACCTGCCACAATAGCATTAGCCCCAGCTTCCAACACCTGCCAGGCATTATCAACCTTCAAGCCGCCATCAACTTCAATCCAAGGGTCAAGACCCCGCTCATCGCACATTTGGCGCAGTTGACGAATTTTAGGAACCACAGTCGGGATAAACTTCTGACCTCCGAAGCCGGGGTTGACACTCATAATCAACACCAGATCGCACACATCCAAAACATACTCAATCAACTCCAGCGGAGTAGAAGGATTTAATACCACACCGGACTGTTTGCCACATTCCCTAATCAGGTTGAGAGTCCGGTGGAGGTGAGGGGAAGCATTATGTTCAGCGTGAACCGAGATAATATCAGCCCCAGCCTTAGCAAAATCTTCAACATACTTCTCTGGTTCCACAATCATCAAGTGAACATCCAGAGGCTTTTTCGTAACCGGCCGAATAGCATCAACAATCAGAGGACCGATGGTAATATTAGGGACAAAGCGACCATCCATAACATCAACATGAATCCAATCAGCGCCAGCTTCATCAACAGCGCGAATTTCTTCTCCAAGACGACTGAAATCTGCTGATAATATAGATGGGGCGATAACAACTGATTTTTGGGATTGGCTCATAGCGATTGTGTTTCCTCCAACATCTGGTCTTTTTATCCAGTGTATCAGAATTTGCTGACCCCAAGGGACAAACAAAAAAAGTGCTTTTACTACCCCAGCTTGTCAATTCCCTAGGGAGTATCTTCCCATACCCACCCAAGCAATCCTACCTATCAGCCTGGAGATGAGGATATCTTATGCGGCATCATCGGGACCAACCCAGCGATAGAATATCTATCCAACAGTTTGTGTATTTAATTCCCGTGTTGGGCTTTTTCCCGGCCCTATGGACTTTGTATCGCCATCAGGGTACACCCCAAGAACGCGCTACCTGTCGCTTAGTGGTAACTTTAGCATTTAGCTGGTTGGCTGGCAATTTGCTTTTGCGCGGTGGTGCTAGTCTTGCGGAAATCCCCGAACTACCTGTGTTGTTAACTAGCAGTTTTCTGACCACAACTTACTTTTTAGTTAACTTTGGCTTAATGGTGCGTCTATGGAAAGATAAACCCCTGTGGTTGCCTGCAATCAGTCCTTTTGCCGAAAAGGTTATGCGTCGTTATCTGGGGGATAATCCCCCTAACTCCTGAGTTGCTGAATATTAAACTACAGTAGATTTGGGTGAGTTGTATATCCTGTTATGGCTGGCTGATGCTGAAAGAATGGATTATTCTGGCGGATATGATTACTCCCCCTTGGCCTATGCTAACCATTGCTAACAAGGGCGATCGAGGATTATAATTGACCAATTGTCAATTGATATCACAATTTCTCGGAAGTGTCTGTAAACTCTTTGTATATTAAAATTGGTGTGTGAGGAAGCCTGTGTCAAATCATCCAATCAAACGGCAAAAACCACTTAGATCTCAACCGTCTCGACCTGTTATGAAAAAGTTCATCAGGTCTAGCCCCGCCAAATGGCTTGGCATTGGTATGGGTTTAACCGGAGTGGCTATGATTTCGGCAACTGCTGGAGCCTTGCTGGCTGTTTCCTTGTCTTCAACTCCCCTGATGCAGGAAAAGTTAACACCTGAACAGCAGGCGGTTTTTTCTAAGGGTGAAATGGCGCGGGTAAATATGCGTCTACCAGAATTAACTCGTCCTGTCAATATCCTGGTTTTGGGTATTAAAGTTTTAACCTCAGATTTAGATGAACCGCCAGAAAAAGACCTGGGATATCATGCGGTAGTAGACTCCTTTAAGGGTCTTTCTGATACCATGCTTCTGTTGCGTTTTGACCCTAATACTAATAAGTTAAAAGTTCTTTCTATTCCTAGGGATACCCGTACTTTTGTCAAGGGACGGGGGATGACTAAAATTAATGATGCTAACTACTACGGTGGTCCCGCACTTAGCGCTAAGTCGGTGAGTGAATTGATGGGCGGTGTCGGCATAGATCGCTACGTTCGCGTTAACGTCTTAGGCGTTGAAAAGCTGATTGATGCCTTGGGAGGAGTCACCGTTTATGTTCCTAAAGATATGAAGTATCAAGATGATAGCCAACATCTTTATATTAATCTGAAAGAGGGTGAACAACATCTTGATGGTGATGGTGCTTTGCAGTTTTTGCGGTTCCGATATGACAATTTAGGTGATATTGGTCGGGTACAACGACAGCAAATGCTGATCCGCTCTTTTATTAACCAAGTTTTAGATGTGGGTACGATATCCCGTATACCTAGGTTGGTTTCGATTATTCAATCTCATATTGATACAAATTTGACTTTAGAAGAATTGGTGGCTTTGGTCAACTTTGCCGCTCAGGTAAATCCTGATGATGTACAAATGCTGATGGTTCCTGGACAGTTTAGTGATCCGAAAGAGTATAGAGCTAGTTATTGGCTACCAGATTATAGTCGCCTTGATGCGATGGTGACAAAACATTTTGATTTTGGTCATAACCGCTGGAGTTTTGATAATATTGATCCGAGGGATTTGAGAATTGCCATTCAAGACAGCACTGATGATTCCTATGCGGTTGATGATTTCATGTCTTCCCTCAATCGTAAAGGATATTGGAATCTGAGACTAACAAGACCCTGGAATCAACCACTTGATGTTACCCGTGTTATTGCTCAAGATGGCGATGTCAGAAGCGCACAAGCTATTCAGGAAGCCTTGGGATTTGGGGAAGTTGTGGTGGAAAGTACAGGTCATCTACAGTCGGATATTACCATTCAGGTAGGACTCGATTGGCTGGAGAAATACGAATCTCAATTTCAAGAGGAAACTCAGCCACAATTGCAAATCGAGGATGATTTCGGCGGCTCTCGGCGGCGACTGTCAGGACGCTAAAATATCATAGTATCCAATTGGGGGTCAGGGTTCCCTTGCTTCCTGGTCTGTTCAGGGACTATCCTGGAAACTAGATGAATTTGACAGCGGGATAACCTGATGAGACTTTGGCAAGTTTGGTGGCAGAATCTGGTTTATTTAACCCAATATAATCCGCCTCAATTTATTGAGGTTCTGATGCTACTGCTGGGGATGCCACTATTGCTGCTGTGGGCTATAACTGGACGGTGGCCCTATTTGGTCTTGTGTCTTAGTTATGTGATGGGGTCCTCCACTGCCATGTTAGTTCGAGAGGCGATTTTTCCCTCTAACCGCTTACTGCTTACCCAATTGGTCGCTATCCTATTGTTGGCTCTCGGTTTCTACACTTTGATTGATTTAGTGCTACTGTGAACTGACATCTGAGTTTTTTCGATTTCCCATGGGCTAGTTATGCTTGCAAAAAATAAACCGTCTCTGCTTGTAACTATAGGTGCGATCGCTATTTTGATTGGTGGTGGGGTTGCTGCCTATTTCGTGCTGACCGCTAGAAGAACTATTAGGGATGTGCCTTTGGGCGCTAATATTGTTCCCCAAGATGCCTTGTTGGCTGTTTCTGTTTCTACTTCGCCTCAAAAATGGCAAACACTTCAACAGTATGGCACTTCACAGTCTCAAGCCGCKTTTGAACAATTGCTAATGCAGGGGCGCGATCGCATTTTTACTGATCAAGGCTATGATTTTGAGCAGGATATTCAGCCCTGGATTGGTAATGAGGTGATGATGGCTTGGTTGCCAGATCCGGCTCTGGTCTCTGGTCAGCCTTCCCCCTCCGGTGATACTCCCCGTCAGTCTCCCATGGCTTCCGCTAGGATCTTATTACTTCCTATTGCTAATCCTCTCCGGGCTCAAGAAATTCTGACGGCTCGAAAGTCTTTAAATCAAGGAGAAATTCTCGAACGTAACTACCGGGGAATTGATATCTTTGAAACTCAAGGACGATTGCAAAATTACTCTATTGCTGTCCTCGATAGAGAGTTTTTGTTGGTTTCTGATGACCCTCGTGCTACTGATAGGGCGATCGATACTTATCGCGGTGATACTTCCCTCGCTGCTACTCCTGGATATTCGGCAGCAGTTCAACAAATTAGAAATTCCCAGGCTTTTGCTCAGGTTTATCTGAATATTCCCGTCGCTGCTTCTTTGGCTTCTATGACTGCGGCGCAGCCTATTCCTCCAGAAAGTTTGGAACAATTGAAACGACACCAGGGCTTTGCTACTACTGCTATTTTAAGAGATAATGGCATTAATTTTCAGGGGATTTCCTGGTTGCGGCCTAACACTGACAGAAAACTCACTGTTGGGAATTCTACTGATGGAATGCTCAGACGTATCCCAGATACGGCAATTATGACTCTCGGTGGCAGCAACCTTAAACAGTTCTGGAGTGATTATAATCAAGGTGCTAATGCTAATCCGATCGCTCCTTTTAATCCACAGGCTTTGGCTGCTAGTTTACAAGAGTCTATTGGTATGGAGTTGCAGCGAGATTTCCTAAGCTGGATGGATGGCGAGTTTTCTCTGTCTGTAATTACGGCTATTTCTAATCCTGACACCCCTCAAAGGTTTATGGCGGGTTTGATTTTTATGGTTAGGGTGAGCGATCGCAATGCGGCCGACACAGCTTTACAAACAATTAGATGAAATTCTCAGGGGTCGCAGTTTCCAAGTTGGTTATGCTCAACTTAATGGTCAGCCTGTGGTTCAGTGGACTTCTCCCTATGGCGGCTTTACTGTGCTTCGCGGTTGGTTAGATGGAGATGTCGCTTTTGTGAATTTGGGCGCTGCTGTGGCTAATCAGATTATACCACAACCTCAAACCGCAATTAGTTCTAGTTCTTTGTTCCGACAAACTTTCCCCTCTAGTCTCAGTCCTAAACATGGGAATTTTTATATTAATGTTGAACAGGTATTTAATCGCCAAAACCTCTCTTTACCCCCTTTACCTCCTCAACAAGAAGTCTGGGTAAATGCTGTTCAATCTATCGGTTTGACTACGGCTGTCACTGACAACCACACCAGCCGTTATGACCTATTTGTTAATCTAAAATCAGCCGCTGTATCTACTGATGCTCAGGAGAATTAGAGGGCTAGTTGATTAATTGGCGATCGCCTGCTTTTTCATCACTCGCTGAACAGATGCGATCGCTTTATTTAATTCGTAACCCCGCCGCTGGGGATGCTTTTGATACGCCTGTTGTTCCTCTTCTATCATCCTAACATCCTCTTCCACTAAACCATCTAACATTTTTTGGGCACAACCAAATAGGCTGTTTTTGATGAATTGACGAAATTTAACCGGGAGTTTATGCAGTCTCCAAAAGGCGTTAAGTGACGTAAAATGGATTAAGTAGGCGCGGGTTTCACTTACACTAATTGGACAGAGTAAACAGTAGATTTTGAAGTCTTCACCGAGAGTAGAATACCAATGGGGATAGATATAACTAACCGTCAGCCTTTCGGGATGCAGTTTTCTCAGAGGAGGGAAAAATAGTTGCGCTATTGACCAGATTTTGTCTATTTTATAATAGCTTTGTGCTTCATAATAAGCATCAACTTTATTGTCGGTTTCTGTGATATAATCTAGTTGCGCCTCCGTCCAGGCTTGCCAGTTTTGGTGTAGGTGGCCGTGGTACATATCCATCAGGTTTTCGATTAAAAAAGAATAGTGCGCCTGGGTGTGAATTGTCGCTACTGTGGCTATGTAGTTCAGGTGTTCCCATTCGGGAATTTCTAGCGGTTCAATATCTGGCTTTTCCTCTCCTATAAATAACCAAATAAATCCATATAATTCTCGCACTGGATAGGTCTTGATTCCGCATTTTGGCGGTTTTTGATTCTCCTGTAAATACGGTACATAAGCACAGTCTCCACCACCATTGAATCTCCAGCCATGATAGATACATTCTATCTCATCCCCGATCGCTTTTCCGTGACTTAGTTTGACTTGGCGATGGGGACATCGGTCTTCTAAGGCGTTTATTTTCCCCTGGGTGTCCCTGAATAACACAATCGACTGATTCCACAAAATTACCCCTACTGGGCTACTGGTGACTTCCTGGCTGCTGCTGACAACATACCAGCAATGGGGGTTAATCCCTAATTGTCTGATGTCCCTGCTATTTCGGTAACTTGGGGTCATGCGATCGCCTCTATTTCACCAGCTTACAATTCTAGCTCAATAGGGATAATCCTAAAATACTCAAGGGAAAAATTAATTTTAGCAATCACTCATTATTGTAACCTGACATTAACCTGATGTCAACTGTTTTTTTAGGAAAATCTGAAATTTTTCACCGTGGACTATTCCAGATATTGAGGTTAACCAGGTTGACCATAAATGGAAAATCTCCCTTTCAAAGCCTGTCCGAAAATCCTCGGTTTAATCATGACTTGATAATCCCTGCTATAAATAGCTGGTAGATTAGTCAGGAATTTGCCAAATTTCCAGGTTGCGATTATGGCTACCACTAACCAAGAGGGGACGTTTGGGAGAAAACGCGATCGCTTCAATTTTAGAGGAATGTCCTCGCAAGGTAGCGATCGCTTCTTTAGTTTTGAGGTCCCAAAGTTGGACCGTATCATCATCACCACCACTGGCGATAATTCGACCATCATGACTCAGGGCGAGAGATTTAATGGCTTGTGAATGTCCGTGTAAAGTAGCGATAACTTCCTTAGTTGTAACATCCCATAATTTCAGAGTGTGATCACTACTTCCGCTGGCGAGAGTTTGACCATCTCGACTAAAGGCGATCGCATTCACTGACTTATCATGGGATAATAAAGTCGAGATTTCCTCGCGGCGGTCAATATCCCACAATTTCACCGTATTATCCTGGGAAGCACTAGCTATGAGTCTACCATTAGGACTAAAAGCCACTGCGCGAACTTCATGATTATGTCCTCTTAATGTACCAATGAGTTCGTTAGTCTCTAAATCCCATAAAGTCATAGTATGATCGCGACTACCACTGGCGAGAGTTTTACCGTCTCGACTAAAAGCGATCGTCGTAATATCCCTTTCATGTCCTTTCAGCGTGGCGATTTCTTGTTTGCTGTGAAGATCCCACAATTTCACCGTATGATCGCGACTACCACTGGCGATAACTCGACCATCAGGACTGATAGCAATTGAGTTGATAGCGCCTCCATGTCCGGTTAAGGTAGAAAGATGTTCAAAGGTTTGTAAACTCCATAATCTCACCGTATTATCATTACTACCGCTGGCGAGAGTTTGACCATCAGGGGTAATGGCGACAGTTAATATCTGAGAAGTGTGTCCGGTTAAGGTTTGTCCTAACCTCGCTTGATTCCACGCCGCCACCGGAGTTATCCAAGACATTACCGCTGGGGGGGTATTGTTTAATAATATATTTCCACCCGTCCCCAATAACAATAATGCCGCACTAGCGATCGCTATCGTTTTCGCAGGTTTTCGGCGGCGAGACAATCTCATAAATAAAGGATAGGACATCACTGGGAGAGGATGACTATTAGAATTCAGGTCTCCTAAAACTTCGGTGGCGTTGCTGTAGCGATCGCTTAGGTCTTTCTGAAGCAGGCGATCGAGAATTTGTCCTAATTCTGGACTGATAGGAGTTGGTAGATAATTACGCCAGTTTTTTGTCCAGCCATAACCTTGTTCTGTCCATAATTCAAAGGGATAAATTCCCGTGAGTAAATGAAAGCAGGTGACACCCAAACTGTACAGGTCACTGGCGGCGTAGGCTTCTCCCCCGCGCATTTGTTCTAAAGCTGCATAACCATCTGAACCTACTCTGGTCCCTAGGGGGTTAACCATCACCGTTTCTGATAGTTGTTTGGATACCCCAAAATCAATTAATACTAAATCACCGATCTCTGTGGTTTGGGTAACTACTTGATCTTGAATGATCGTGGGTGCGCTGTGGTTAGGGGTAGCGGTTAAATTATGGCGATCGCTTATCGGTTGAGGAAGCCTGCTACGATGGATGATATTTTCCGGTTTAATATCTCGGTGAATTACCTGGCGACTATGGATAAACTCTAAAACCGGAAGCAATTTGACTAGCAGTTGGCGGACTTGTACTTGATTCCAGATTCCTCCCTCTTCTACAAGTTGCGCCAGGTTTTCTCCTTCTATATATTGTTGGATGAGATATAGACAGTTATCTTCTTCAAAATAACCGTAAATTCCCGGAATTTGTGGGTTTCCTTCTAGTTGCTGTAATTGTTGCGCCTCTAACTTGAACAAGTCTGTTGCCTTTTGTAGCCCCCAGTTACTTTTTACGTCCGCTACCAGTTGTTTGACTACACACCGACGGTTGAGGTTATCCGTATCCTCAGCTAGATAGGTGCGGCTAAACCCTCCTTTTCCCAAAGGTTTAATAATACGGTAGCGTCCCCGCAGCAGTGAAACTAGGGGGGTATTACAGCTTTGACAATATGTCAGGTTGTCGGGGTTTATCGGTTGCGGACAGTTGGGGTTGATGCAGCAGGTCATAGCGATCGCATTCTCAGTGACAGCATAATATTTATTGTGCCCCAATTTTTCCATTTTGGTGGCACAATATTTTCGCGATCGCAGATGATTTCCATATCCACCAGAGTTTTTAAAAATTCTCCCCACCCAGACAACAACCGACCGTTGTCTCTCTCTCCAACATCTTTCTCCCACCAGCGGAGTTGACTGTCATTGTGTCAATCAGGAAACTAGCACAGCTACAGTCACCTGGAATAACGGTCAATAACCAGCAATGCCACTATGCGACAACTTTTATAGGCAATTTCCCTATAGGTCAGTTACGAAAGTTGCAGCATCGCTTGATTGGATCATTACACAGGCTTCTATCTTGGATATAGCAACCATAACAGTTACCACTTGGAGTCTCATGGTCATGGAAATTAACCTCGCTGGATATTTAGCGTCTATATAGCCTACAACCCCTATTCTACCGTTACTTAGGTGTTACTCAAAACCATAGCAGAGTAACAAGTGAGTAAAAAATGAGTAACGCTACTGATACCCCTACAGTAGGGGGAAAGGGCAATTATGACGACAATTATACTAGGTTCGTGAAAGCCTATCATGATTTTAAGGGGGAATGTCCCAAAGGGGTAACTCTCAAACTTCAAAAGACCGGGACTAGGTACAACCTACTATTGCAGTTTAAGCAACTTGCAGTTTAAGCAACCACCTACCGGGAAACGGCTACCCAAGACAGCTAACCTTGAATGTACACCTCAAGGGGTGATAGACGGGGTTAAGAAAGCTAAACTGGTATCAGAAGCCCTAGGGACTATCACTAGCGCTAGTGAATTTTGGGATTGGTACGATAAAACCATCCTAGAGAAAAATCAGATTGAGAATAATCTGATAACCTATCGGGACATCTTTAAACAAATTGAGGATGAGTATTTTGCGGGTTACAACCGCAACACAGGACGACCGCGTTCCCGCGATATCGCTAGCGACTTAGTGTCTTACGAGACTACTAAAGAGGTATTTTTCAAGTTGTTTCCTAACTGGGATGAATATCCTAGCTGGGAGAGTTTTAAGGCTATGCTATATATTCCCTTGCAGAATGGAGAACAATTAGTAGGCTCCAAAACCTTCAAGGAACGTTACTACATCTTAAAAGCCATAGCTGAGAAATCACCTAACAAAGACCATTTACTTAAAAAGCTTGAACCTATTGACCCCAAACAAACGCAATTCAAAAAGAAACAACGGATAGGCATCGATGCCTTTAAGGATTGGTGGTATAGCGCCAAACAAGAAGCCTATACTATTAACGGCCAACAACATCAATCATCCCGGCATAACTGATTATGGGTGACTGGAATGG
>NZ_PKGG01000176.1:0-11128 GCF_046480465.1 Arthrospira sp. PCC 8006 | reverse complement strand
CGAAGTCCGGGAATACCTTTTGGAAAAGTGGGGCCGAACCTGTGCTTACTGTGGTGCTAAACCTGTACCCCTTGAAGTTGAGCATATTCAGCCCCGGTCTAAGGGGGGCTCTGACCGGGTGTCTAACCTGACGATCGCTTGCCACTCATGCAATCAAGCCAAAGGCAATGGGGACATTCGGGATTTTTTATCGGGCCAGCCTGATGTCCTGAGTCGTCTTCTGAGGCAGGCCAAATCACCCCTTAACGATGCGGCTGCCGTTAACTCGACTCGGTGGGCCTTGTTCAAGGCTCTCAAAGCCACAGGACTTCGGGTCACCACAGGAACCGCCGGACAAACGAAGTTCAATCGACTTCGGCTTAACCTACCCAAGGCTCATTGGCTTGATGCTGCCTGTGTTGGAGACGTCGAATCACTCGATATTGTCACGTCAAAACCGTTGCTGATTCTAGCGAAGGGGCATGGAACTCGTCGGATGTGCGGGACGAATAAGTACGGATTCCCCACTCGTCACCGCTCCAGGAAGCAAATTCACAAAGGTTTTCAGACTGGCGATATCGTCACGGCTACGGTCACGGCCGGGAAGAAAATTGGCTCCTATGTAGGACGGGTTCTCTGCCGTGCCTCTGGCAGTTTTGATATGACCACCGCCTCGGGACGGGTGACAGGCATCAACCACAAATACTGCCAACCTATTCACCGAAAGGATGGTTACGCCTATGCTTGAAAGATTCACGGGGACTAAAGTCCCCCGGTCCCGTTTCCTCCCCGGTCTAAAGACACGGGGCTTCCACGCTCCCCAGAGGTTTACGTGAGGGAGACCTGTATTATGTACTGACCGCTAACCATGTTGTCCGCAGTCCCGATGAATACATAATTATCACCCATGACGGCCAAAAATACGCCCTAGACTACGATCGCGTCATTAGACTACCGGGAATCGACTTAGCAGTTTTAGCCTTCAGTAGCGATCGCACCTACCCCCTGGCACAAATTGCCGATTATGATTATGATGCCGAGTCCCGACACATTTTCATTTCCGGCTGGCCAGAATTTCAGCCCCGCCTATTTACCGCCGGGTTACTAATTAGCGAAGCCTACAAACTCGCCTTTGTCAAAGAACCCACCACCCGTGGTTATGACCTATTTTATACCAATTTCACCCAGGTAGGTATGAGTGGGGGGCCGATTTTAGACACCCAAGGTCAGGTAATTGGTATTCATGGAATGTCAGAAGGTCAAATCCTCATAGACCAGATCACCGGAACCAGCAATCGAGTTACAGTAGGCTACAGTGCAGGTATTCCCGTAAACCGATTTTTGCAATCAGGGATTCCCCTTAACCTCAATATCAGCGATCGCCAGCCAGACCCCCCTACTCCCCGGGAATTACAATCTATTTCCGCTTATATGCAGGTTCCCCAAGTTAGCGATCGCTTTAGCGCCATCGACTGGACTAATCGCGGAAATCAGCTTTATCGCCACGAAAGATGGCGAGACTCCTTAGAAGCCTTTGAAAGGGCTATTAATATACAATCTACTTTTTATCCGGCTTGGTATGGTCGCGGAAATGCCTTATCTTCCCTGAGTCAATACGATGAGGCGATCGCATCCTATGATCGCGCTACCCAACTCCAACCTAATTTTCATCCCGCATGGCGTGATCGTGGGGCGCTATTAATGTCTATCGGTCGCCATGAAGAAGCCTTACAAGCCTTTGACCGCCTCCTACAAATTCAACCTGATGATTATGGGATTTGGTATTTACGAGGCAATATTTTAATGAATCACCTAGATGACTACCCAGAGGCGGCGAAATCTTATACTCGCGCGATCAATATCAAACCTGATTTTACCCCCGCTTTGACAGCTCAAGCCCAAGCCCTATTTCGCCTCGGAGACTATGGAGAGGCGATCGCATCGGTAGACGAATCTCTCCATCACAATCCTCACCAAAGAGAAGCCTGGGTTTTAAGGGGTCAAATCTTTATGGAAATTAAACGTTACGCACAAGCCCTTAATGCCTATAATCGCGCTATTTATCTTGATAGTAACCACTCCCAAAGTTGGTTAGGTAAAGCGATCGCCTATCTGCGACAGGGCCGCGACCAAGAAGCTAAAGATCGCGACCAAAGGGCATTAGAAATCAATCCTGGCGACCTAGAAATTCAACAATTTCTGCAAACACTCCCCTAAAAATCAGTAGGGGCAGCTTTGAGCCGCCCCTATGACCAAACTACATTGATGTACCTACACTTTCGCGATCGCCATCCTCATTCGTGCCTTCATAACCACTTTGAACAACTAGACCGTGGTTGTTGAAGCTTTTCCAGGCAGGCGAATTAGGCGAGGAGATCGCCGCCACATCAGAAACCAAAGCTAGACCCCCACCCGTCGAAGCCACTAGCCCGAGTAACACAATTATTTTCTTCATTTTTCGATGCACCCTGATTTTTTACCTACCCAGTTTTGACCTGGCTGGGTAGCCCCCAGTGGGTTATAGCTATCTCCCACCCGACAGCAAAATTAATCAACTCATAACCCCGGACAGAGGCAGTCCTCTCACCAGAGATTTGTTAACCAATTACCGCTTCGAGCCTAAGTTTATATTGTCTTATACACCTATAGGTTTTGGGTAGTGGGCAGTAACCCATCAGGGGGATAACCACTGATAATCTCAATTTCAAATTTCGATAAACTTATACTTAGTTAGCACGGGGGTCCGGGAGACTAAATATCAAGCAATTGGCAGTTTTTCTGAAGAGGCAAAAAACTTGATGGGAGCCAATTATACTGACTCCCCAGACCTGCTAAATCTTTCCGGTTAACTGTAAATATTGGCAACGGATTTTTCAAACTCCATGCGCTGTTTAGCTTTGTTGAGAAAATATCCATTCATCATCGCAGAAGCTAGAAGACGACCAAGATTTTCACGGCTAGTAGTAATTGTCACATCAAAATGGTCAGAAGGCAATCCACCAAGGATTTGTAGTAGATTATGTTCCATCAATTGAGCTACATCCGGATCAGGTTGGGAGAGTTGGGCTATTGTTTCCGGGGGCATTGATTTCACATATTGCCACAATCCATTACTGCCGGAAAGGCGATCGCCACAAAACTCAGGAACTCCATTTGATTTGTTATTCATTTGCCAGATCCTGTAATAATCTATCTTTAACTACACTATAGCGATATTAGTAGCACCATTGACAGTGATTAAAACCGAACCTCAGTAGACGGCTACCGTAACTAATTTCCCCCCTGATAACGTTCGACTAGGATAATTGCCACGATATCATCAATGGGTCTGGGGGGAACCCGCATCCCCTGGGGTAACAGACGAGATAGACCCTGGGGGGGATACATTTCCCAATAGCGATCGCGTGCTTGCAAAGAACTATAACGCTCATCAACTTCCACTATCTGAATGGACTCGGGAAGAACCGCGCGCATTTGTTGTTTCCAGGTCCGGGAAGTGGTTTGATTTCCCATCACCACCAGTTGCACCGAAAACTGACTACAGAGTGATTTTACCGTAGCGATCGCATCATTCGCCGCCACTACTTGATGGTAATAAACCTGTTGATTGTCCCCTACCACCGCCACCCCGCATTTATCCCGACCCGGGTCAAAACCCAAAATCACCACCGCCAAACCTCCGCCCAATCAATATCATCCAGTTTTCGGGTCTGTTGACGAGTGCTAATCAACACCTCCCCGTTATGACGCGCCAACAAATCCAAGCGCAGGGGACCGATAGTATAAGTATCCTGCGCCGCCACCGCTTGTAGTTCCAAGGTTTGATCATACTCCTCCAACCGCTGAATAAAAGAAATCAGAGTATCTATGCGATCGTCACTCATTTCTATCGAACCATTTACCACCCCTACAAAACGAGCCCTAAAACTCGAAGCATCCAAAAGCTGTTGTAATTGCTGTTGCAGCCTTTCCGAAGTCATAGTAGCCGGATTTAAAGAAGTTCCCGCCACAATTTGACCACTGCTAAATAACAGTTGATTCAGTTCCGCCCTAGTATAAACTGCCACCCGTTTTTCACCCACTAAATAATTAGCAGCCGCGACGATTTGTACCACATACTCCTCACCATCATTAATTTCCTCAATCAGTTCTTCAACCTCAGCTTTAGTAATCATAACTACCATATCTTGATTAGCACTTTGATTACCCATTTGCACAAATCTTAGGGCATTGCGGTTAGCTTCTTGTAGCAGTCTATTTACCGCATCTTTAGAACTGTCTTTATCCCCAATTCTCACCAATCCACTCGCCAGAACTTCACCCCGTTTGAGAGCTACACTACCCTCTCGCAGCATTTGAAAACCCCGTTGAGCATTAGCTTTTTGTTCTTCCAATTGCTGTTGAGCTATTTCCAATTCAGATAAGCGTTTTTCCCGTTCAGCAATCACCATGTCTTGGTCAGCAATTTGGCGATCGCGATCTTCTATCTGAGCCGACACCCTCTCCCGCTGCTCGATTAAATCTTGACGTTCTACTTGTAGTTGATCTATTTCTGTTTCCAGCTCTTTTTTTTGCTGGTATACTTGACTTAATTGAGATTCTATGCTATCTACTTCCGCCTCAATCTCAGTTTTCGCCGCTTCCATTTTACTGAGTTGATTCTGAAGTTGATGCAATTCACTCTCCGTATTTTCCAGGCGACTTTGAGCCCTTTCCAATTCTTGCTCACGTTCGGATACTTCTACCTTAGCATTATTGAGAGAAGAATTAATTTCGTTTAAGTAATCAACCGCTGCTTGTAGTTCATTTTGAGCCTGTATTAACTCCGATTCTACCCGATGCTTTTCTACCTGAGCCTGGGTCAAATCCTTACGAGCCTGATTGAGTCTATCCTGAATTTGGTCAATAGTAAACACACCCCGGCGCAGAGGTTTACTGGTCGCGAATAAAATCACTAAGGTTAAGGCTGAAAGCATAGTTCCCGTGGCCATAGTCACCACAGCCGCCGTTTTTTTGGGGCGCATTTTAAATAAACTGAGGCGAGCCTTACCAACCTTAGTCCCGAGGCGATCGCTCACCACCGCGATCACCCCTCCCAGAGTGAGAATAGCAATAACAAAAATAAAAGCAGCGGTCATATCAGTTTCAAGGCTAGGGGTTAGAATATTCGATTAATCCTCCATTGCTATCATCTTCCATTGTGAAGCCAATTTTTCCAAGTTGCAATAGTTATGGACTATCCCGGAGCCCAAAATCGGGAAGCCTCGGGAGTCACGAATCGAGATCATCCCCAAAACCAGAACGGTATATGATTATTGTTAAGCTCAAGCTGAGAGCCAATTCTGGTGAGGCTGTGACAGCCAGACTGACCCGATAATTTTTCAGGTAAATTGTTGGCTCAGGGTAACAGGATTATGAACAGTAATTTTCTTTTTATAAATCGAGATCATATTTTTCTGTCGTAAGTCTCCCAAAAGTCGAGTTACAGTCACCCGCGTTGAGCCAATAGCCTCAGCGATCGCCTGATGGGACAATTTGAGATCAATACGAATCCCATCTCGACCGGGAACCCCAAAATCTCGACACAAAATCAATAAAAAACTCACCAATCGCGATCCCATATCCCGATGCGCCAAAGTTTCGATCATCATCTCCGTTTGCAGAATGCGAGACGACAGACCCCGCAACATCACCATAGACAATTCGGGATCACTTTTCAGAGCCTTTTCCACCTGTTCAATGGGAACAGAAAGCAATTCCACCTGGGTAAAAGCCACCGCATGGTAAAACCGATCAGACTTATGACCCGTAATCAGCGAGAGGACACCAAAGACACTATTTTCCCTAAGTAGAGCCACAGTGATTTCCTCTCCCGCCTCATAAACCCGAGACAGCTTCACGGCTCCCTTAATTAAGACATAAACCCGCTCGGCTGGATCACCGGGGAAAAATATAGTTTTACCACGGTCAAAACTCTCCACCACAGGGGGAAACGCTCCGCCACCAATTTGACGGAACACTGATGCTAACGGTCTATCATACGTCACTGACCCGATTCCTTCCACTTAACCACTGCGCTAGTTTGACTCTGACTTGAACTGACTTTAAATGTTCACCGACTCGATGCTTTCAAATCTGGCGACCAAAACCCTCGTGCAGATTAAACTCTATTGACATCCTCCCTCGTTAAGCGAAAGATTATAATGGGAGATCCCCTAACACTCACCTAGAGTCATTCCCTGGCACAAAGGTTTTTACCCTGACCTGGAATCAAAATTGTGAGTATCTCAGTACGTCCATTTATACAGGTCATTGGTTTCATGTCTACCCAGAGTATATCTAAGCCAACGGAGTTGGTGTCGAAAAAACGACTCAATTGCCATATTTTGGCGATGCCAAAGATTTTGACCTGAAATTAGCCACCTGCGATCGTGAACTGGGTGCATACTATGCCCGCCGGCTCCTGATTCATCTAGGCACGCCAAAGGGATTCTACCACCAAACCTCTTGTTTTCAACCCCCAATTGTGGGAGTTTTCTCGTCCCCTTTTCAAATACAATAATCTACTATGTTGGATTTAAACGGAAAAAACGCACTGGTCACTGGCATTGCTAACGAGCGTTCCATCGCTTGGGGTATTGCCCAACAACTCCACTCCTGCGGTGCTAACCTAGGAGTCACCTATCTACCCGATGACAAGGGACGGTTTGAAAAAAAGGTTCGCAGTCTAGTCGAACCACTCAATCCCAGTATCATCATGCCCTGTAATGTCCAGGATGATGCACTGGTAACATCCCTATTTGATACCATTCGAGACCAATGGGGGAAACTCGATATCCTCATCCACTGTCTGGCTTTTGCTGGTAAGGAGGAACTATCGGGAGACTTTAGCACCGTTTCCCGTGAGGGTTTTACTCGCGCCTTAGATATTAGTTCCTACTCCCTGGTACAGTTGAGTGGCGCTGCTAAACCCTTGATGACCTCTGGTGGTAGTATTGTCACCCTCACCTATTTAGGGGGAGTTAGGGTAGTTCCCAACTATAATGTCATGGGAATTGCTAAAGCTGCCCTAGAAATGAATGTCCGCTATTTGGCCGCTGAATTTGGACCCTTGGGGATTAGGGTTAATGGCATCTCCTCTGGACCGATTCGGACTTTGGCTTCCTCAGCCGTTGGCGGCATTTTAGATATGATTCATCATGTCGAGGAAATTGCCCCCCTAAAGCGGACTGTCACCCAGACTGAAGTAGGAAATACCGCCGCCTTCCTATGCAGTGATCTCTCCAGTGGGATTACTGGCCAGATAATTTATGTCGATTCTGGTTACTGTATCATGGGAATGTAGCCACAAATCCTAATGGTTATCATGGGACTCGGGGAGCGGTGAAATTAACTGTTCCCTGTTCCCACTCAGTTAAAGCTCCCTAAATTATTGACTATGCAAACTCGCGATCGCCCATCAACTTCTACACCAGGAACTAACCCTAATATCAAGCATAACCGCATTGCCACTGTTAAGCGTACTACTGGGGAAACTGATGTTTCTGTGACGGTAAATTTGGACGGTACAGGTAGCTGTGATGTGGCTACCGGAGTGCCTTTTTTAGACCATATGCTACACCAAATTGCCTCCCACGGTTTATTGGATTTGGAGATTAAAGCCGTCGGGGATACTCATATTGATGATCATCATACTAATGAGGATGTGGGCATTACCTTGGGTCAGGCTTTGGCAGCAGCTACAGGCGATCGCAAAGGAATTGTCCGGTTTGGGCATTTTGTCGCCCCCCTTGATGAAGCCTTAGTTCAAGTATCCCTAGATTTTTCCGGTCGTCCTCACCTTAGCTATGGCTTGGAAATTCCCACACTCCGGGTAGGAAACTATGATACCCAGTTAGTGCGAGAATTTTTTGTGGCTGTGGCTAATAACAGTTTAATGACCCTTCATATTCGCCAGTTGGACGGGATCAATTCTCACCATATTATTGAAGCGGCATTTAAAGCCTTTGCGCGATCGCTCAGAATGGCCCTAGAAATCGATCCACGTCGTGCGGGTACTATTCCCAGTTCCAAAGGCGTTTTATAACTCATCGAAAACTTGGGGTGGGAAGGCGACCCACCCTACAACAGGGAGAGACGGCTATCAAAGAAGGTGCGTCCCCAGTCTACTTATCTCTTTTTCCGTTAGTTATGGGAAGGTGACGCACCCTACACCGGGGAGAGACGGCTATCAAAGAAGGTGCGTCCCCAGTCTACTTATCTCTTTTTCCGTTAGTTATGAGAAGGTGACGCACCCTACACTGGGGAGAGACAGAAGGTCTACATTTGATACCTCAATAAATCAACGGCTTCTTGATATTGGGGGTCGGCTTCTGTTGCTAATTGCGATCGCATTAAATTAGGACTTTTCACCATGCGATCGGGCATAATTCCCTGTTGGTTAATATCAGTATGGTTAGGGGTTTCATAATGAGCCACTGTCACCGCCAACCCCGCACCATCAGACAAATCAAAGAGGGATTGAATTAAGCCTTTCCCAAAGGTTTTTCACTCCCCAACCCATAGGCACAATTCCGGTCGGGACAATTAACTTATCGAATTATCTGCTGTGTTTAAATCATCTCGATCCGATAACGGCATGGTTTGGGCTAACAAAGGTTGGCAATTTTTCCATGCAGTCTACCTATTTTAAGTCCGGCTTTGGGGATTTCTGTTAACCCTTAATTTGACGAACTACGAGACGATAGAGGATGAGTAAAACCTCCCCAATCAACACCAAGGGGAAAGCCACCAGACCCCCGACAAAACACAGCATCAGATGAAGTTTACCCCGTTCGGAGAATTTTACCAGTTTTTTCAGCCAATTAGGAATGGGGTAAGCATCAAGGGGTAAATTCAGTTCTTGATAAATTTCTATGGCTTGCTGTGAGGCGGCAAACCCCTCTTGGTAGCGTCCTAGGGCATTGTAAGCATTGCCTAAATTGTTTAAAGAAGTGGCTTCAACCTGTCGGTTGCCGATGTCCCGTGCGATTTCCAGAGATTGTTGGTAAAAGGCGATCGCCTCTTGGTAGCGTCCTAGGGCATTGTAAGCATTGCCTAAACTGCCCAAAGAATTGGCTTCAACCTGTCGGTYGCCGATGTCCCGTGCGATTTCCAGAGATTGTTGGTRAAAGGCGATCGCCTCTTGGTAGCGTCCTAGGGCATTGTAAGCGTTGCCTAAATTGTTTAAAGAAGYGGCTTCAAMCCSTCGGTCGCCGATGTCCCGTGCGATTTCCAGAGATTGTTGGTAAAAGGCGATCGCCTCTTGGTAGCGTCCTAGGGCATTGTAAGCRTTGCCTAAATTGTTTAAAGAAGTGGCTTCACCCCGTCGGTCGCCGATGTCCTGTGCGATTTCCAGAGATTGTTGGTAAAAGGCGATCGCCTCTTGGTAGCGTCCTAGGGCATTGTAAGCATTGCCTAAATTGTTTAAAGAAGTGGCTTCAACCTGTCGGTYGCCGATGTCCCGTGCGATTTCCAGAGATTGTTGGTAAAAGGCGATCGCCTCTTGGTAGCGTCCTAGGGAATAGTAAGCACTGCCTAAATTGTTTAAAGAATNTGGCTTCACCCCGTCGGTCGCCGATGTCCCGTGCGATTTCCAGAGATTGTTGGTGAAAGGCGATCGCCTCTTGGTAGCGTCCTAGGGCATTGTAAGCATTGCCTAAATTGYTTAAAGAAGTGGCTTCAACCTGTCGGTCGCCGATGTCCCGTGCGATTTCCAGAGATTGTTGGTGAAAGGCGATCGCCTCTTGGTAGCGTCCTAGGGMATGGTAAGTGTTGCCCAAATTGCCTAAAGAAGTGGCTTCATTCTTTTGRTCGCCGATGTCCCGTGCGATTTCCAGAGATTGTTGGTAAAAGGCGATCGCCTCTTGGTAGCGTCCTAGGGCATTGTAAACACTGCCCAAACTGCCCAAAGAAGCGGCTTCATTCTTTTGATCGCCGATGTCCCGTGCGATTTCCAGAGATTTTTGGTAAAAGGCGATCGCCTCTTGGTAGCGTCCTAGGGCATTGTAAGTGTTGCCTAACGAAGTTAAAGAGGCGTCATATCGCCAATCGTCTCGACGGGGCAGATTTTCGACTAATTGCTGGTAGAGTTCTGCAAGGAGTTCATTATTACCCCGTAAACTCAGGAAATCATCGACATCACCCCCATCCCGAATGACATCAAACGCCACCTCATACTCTGCCAACTCACAGCGATGATAAAACACCTCCAAATATTCCCGCACATCCTCCACTGTCTGCCACTCCGCCCGAGGCTTAACGCTACTCTCATAAAACCGAATTGCCCCTAAATGCGCCTCCCGCAAATCCCCCAAGCGAAACTTGAGATACTCCGCAATAAAAGGGAGGAATCGATACCCCTGAGCCTCTGCCAGTAAAAACCCCCGTTTCGCCAACCCCCGCAACTCAGAATGAGCCACCGTCTCCCCAATCATGGCACTGGCCACCGTCCCATCAAAGGCTTGACGCAACACCACCAACGACAGCAACAGCCGCCGCCATTTCTCCGACAATCCGTTAAAACTCGCATCCAACACCGCCACCAACTGCACTACCTCCTGACGGTGGTATCCCCTTAACCGCGACATCAACAGCCCCACATCCGCAATTCCCAACCCCGCCAACTGCCCAATCGTCACCTTCTCCCCCAACTCCTCATGCAGCAACCCCGCCACCAGTTTCAGCATCAGGGGATGTCCATTCACCTGGTTAACAAACTCCTGCAATTCCGCCTCGGTTCCCCCCACCGCCAACTCCCGCAACAGTTGCGCCCCCTCCCTCGCTGAGAGTCCCCCTAGGGCTAATTCTGTGGGGTTCTCCTGCACCAACTTAGGCGCAACTTGAGTCGTCACCAGAATTTCCGTCTGGTGACAGGCCCCCAGCCACCGCTGCAAAAAGTCTTGATAGGCTTCATCTTGCAATACCGACTCCAAATTATCCAACACCAGCAAAAAGCGCCGCCGTTGCAGACAATGAACCAAGACATTGGTTAAGCGAGTCTCTGGGATTTGTTCCAACTCCTGGGGGGAGAGTTTGCCCAACTCCTGCAATATCCCGCGAGCCACAAGGGAATAACTCGGACGCTGTCCCAAATCCAGCCACAATTTAT
>NZ_PKGG01000353.1:0-3416 GCF_046480465.1 Arthrospira sp. PCC 8006 | reverse complement strand
AGGGGTTTGATGTAGAAAGCGAGTTTAAAGACTACGTGTTGTATTTAGCTCCCAAAGTTGAGGTTACAAAGCGGGGGGTTGTAGCCCTGTTCCTACTGACAATAGGGTATCTACATCAGGAGCCGGATGCTGGGAAACTCGCAAGCACGGTTTGGAATTGGAGTTGGGCAAGGTGACTTATCTTTCGACCATAACACAACTCCCCTCTTGTTTTTCGCTCAGTCTTGACCTTGAGTTTCTCTGCCTTATCTGGTTGTCGAAGCCAGATGTTGAGACACATAGATAGTTATGGGATGGTCAGGGGTGCGAATCCCTTATATTCCACCAAGGGGTGGAAGTCCCACTAGGAGGTTATTTCAGGCATTGCAGCCCTATTTCACTCCTAAACGTCTCGCACATCGCCGTTACTCTTAACGCAATTGTTAAGGAATCCTTAAGATTTCCGGTTTTGCGTTTTGACCTTGAGTTCCCTGCCTTGTTTTGTATATTTCTATACCAAACGTTGGGACATCTAAACAGTTATGAGGATGTTCAGGAGTGCGCTCCTTATATTCAACTAAGGGGCTGAAGTCCCCACCAGGCGGTTATTTCAGGTATTTCAACCTTATTTCATGCCTGAACGTCTCGCACGTTTAACAAAATTATCAGAAAAAATGGGTTGAAAACCTCGTCCTTTTAGGGCGACTTGGTGTGAACATAAATTCAAGTCGTTGACTTTGGGAACGCCGGAAACAAGAGACACTCCGTAATCCCTAAAACTCTAGACATCACTGGTAGAAAAGCTTTCATCGTCAGTTCAAATGGCCAGAGCGAAGTCAAAATCAAATAGGGTAGGGCATACCCGAATTTACGCTTGGGGAGTAGTCTTTAAGAGTGCTTACTGTAAAAGGTGTAGGTGCGAGACCTTCAGGCATGAAATAGGGTTGAGACACCCGAAATAACCGCCTGGTGCGGACTTCAACCCCTTGGTTGAATACAAGAAGCGCACTTCTGACCATCCCTATAACTGTTTATATGTCCCGACGATTTGTATCATACGATACCAAATACCGGCAGGGAACCCAAGGTCAACAAACTCTGTAACAAATCGTAGTAGGGGTCGAGAGAGATGTCACCATCTCCCCCTCCCATACAGAACCGTACTTGAGACTTTCACCTCATACGGCTCCTAATTTGATTGTTCCATTGTTAAGGATACAGCGTTGGCATTGTCAATTGCCGTCTTATCATCATGACAGTGGCGGTGTAATAGTTGAAGGTTCTTGTATTCATCCTTTCCGCCTTGGCTTCGAGGTACAATGTGGTCTACTTCAATTAAGTCTGATGGAGTAAAGTATTGCCCACACCAGGTACACCTGCCTTTTTGCTTTTTGAGTAGTTTGGCTACCCTTGTCGGTGTGTCGATTGCTTGTCCTTTCCTGGTTGCCCAGTAAGTCCAGTTTCCGTCGTATGGTGTTGCTTCCGGGTGTATTAGGGTATGTCTGACAATCGGAGTCCAATTATGTTTCCATAATTGGAGTCCATCTCTAGTTTGGAATAACCATGATTCATGCCTTTCTTTCCCGTTGCTAAGTTTAACCGTTCCATATCTGAAATAGTTCCTTAGCTTTTTATAACTCGCCTTTCTGCATCTCGATACTGTCCATGCCCTTAACATTAGCCAGACTATGTTGTCTAGCTTAACGAAGGTCTCTTTTGAGACTACCGCTGAATAATAGTTTGACCATCCCCGAATGATTGGGTTTAGTTTGCTAATCAGGGCTGATTGAGGTGCAGTTTTGTGTTTTTTAACTTCACCTTTTATCACTTCTATGTGGGCTTTAACTGCTTTGTTGCTGGGTTTAATGAGGGTTTTGTGACCGATTAATCGGCTTGTTGCCCCACCTGTTTTCCCAGATTTATATTTACTTACCGGGTATGTGCGAAACGTTTAGGAGTGAAATAGGGCTGCGATGCCCGAAATAACCTCCTAGTGGGACTTTCACCCATTGGTGGAATATAGGAATTGACTCTCATCCCCGACCATCCCATAACTGTTTATATGTCCCGACGCTTGGAGCAATCTCAGCAAGGCAGGGAACTCAGGGTCAAGACTGATAGCTTAAACGATGGGAGTTGTGACCCATCTAGTAAAGCAGGAAGTTGAGAGTAACGGCGGTAGCCACCTCCAGTTTCAGGATTCATAACCCGTCAGATTGAAGCGGGGAACGGAAGGCGTGAAGTAGAACCTACTACCATATGCGACCACTGCCAACCATCCATGACTAAGGAAATCTGAATGTTCCGACTTGAACCATCGTAATAAGTAAGTAGCGAAATAAGTTGACACGCTGCGCTCAAAAGAGTAAGGGGAAAAGTAGGAGTCTCAACTCACTACCTACACAGACCTTTAAAATTACCCCGGTGGAAAGGACAAGTCTAAAGATGGAATGCCCGTATAAACGGAACGTTKAAACCCCTTTTAGGYTCTCAAGTGGCAGGATGTACCTGCACAGTAGTGAAAAGTGTAAGCGTATACCTTTAAGGGGAAAGGATGTGACTGAAAGCCAATGCCTAACTGTAATGGTTAGGATATGCCCACTAGTCACGGTGTGGATATAGAGACTGCGACAAGTAAGAGTTTGATGACGAAAGCGAGTTTAAAGACTACGTGTTGTATTTAGCTCCCAAAGTTGAGGTTACAAAGCGGGGGGTTGTAGCCCTGTTCCTACTGACAATAGGGTATCTACATTAGGAGCCGTGTGATGTGAAAGTATCAAGCACGGTTTGGAATTGGAGTTGGGGAAGGCGACTTCCCTTTCGACCATAACTGCCTGATATTGAATCCTAGAAAATCGAACCCTGGTTCTTCGAGTTTTCCATCATACTCAACATGATTGAGAGTGTGGCAAATTCGGGTTTTTTCGAGTTTTATTTCTAAGCCAATAGGTTTTAGCCATTCGGAGATAGCAGTTTTGCACTGTTCAATGATTCCTAGGTCTTTTGAGATAACCACGAAATCATCGGCGTATCTTATAAGGTTTACCTGAGTGGTTGTTCCTTTATTTGGATACATTCCTTTAACTAGCCTTTCCATTCCCAACAGTGCGATGTTGGCTAGAAGTGGACTTATTACCCCTCCTTGAGGTGTCCCTGCTTCTGTATCCTCGAATACCCCGTTATCCAACACACCCGCTTTGAGCCATTGTTTCAGGTCTCTCTTCAAGCTGCTTGGACAATGAATTTTGGACAGTAGGTAATCATGGTTCACGGTAAGAGCATTTTGTTATGGTCGAAAGGGAAGTCGCCTTCCCCAACTCCAATTCCAAACCGTACTTGAGACTTTCACCTCATACGGCTCCTGATGTGGATACCCCTTTGTCATTGGGAACATGGCTACAACACCCTGCTTTATGACCTCAACTTTCGGAGCTATA
>NZ_PKGG01000455.1:0-1378 GCF_046480465.1 Arthrospira sp. PCC 8006 | reverse complement strand
CTGACAGTGTACCCGTGTACTGGAAAATGGCAGGGTTGTTAAAATTTTAAACATACAATGATGTGAAGCAGAATATGATGGTTAAACGTGAAATTATATGGCATGAATATCAAATAATTGAATCACCGCCGTACAGCAATTTTTACGCTTCATTTTCTCCACTAGAAAGGATTAAATGGTTTACACTTCATTTTTGGAAATTAATATAAATGAACTTAATAATAGTCGAATTAGGGTTAATTATTGTCACAATTATTAAATGGGGAATGGTCTAAAATTAGATGATATCTGCCTAGAAGGGTGAAACTCAACTCGGGTAACAAGGATCATGATACGATCGCCCCCCCGAAACCAACAGCCCAGAAGTGCGATCGCGGATTTTCCTACACTCTTTGGACCGGCGAGGAGTTGAACACCAAAATAAACGAAGCCTGGGGAATCAGGCGTTTAAAGCATTGCTGGTATGATATGCGATCGCCGTTCAAAAGAAAGCCTTACTTATCAGGAATTGAGCATACCATTTTGCATAGCCAGGATAACAGCCTGGGTGCGATCGCGCACATCCAACTTTTGCAGGATAGCGTGGACATGGACTCTGACGGTACCAGGTGAGATATAAAGGGCATCGGCAATTTCCTGGTTACTTTGGCCCTTAGCCATCAGAGCGAGAATTTCTTGCTCACGCTTTGTCAGAGGTGGCAGGTCAGAGGCGGTATTGTTAGACTCAGGACTCGAATCGGAGATCTCGAAAGCCGCTTGAATTTCTTTAGAGGCGATCGCATCCCACCAGGTAGCCCCGGCAGCGACCGAGCGAATTGCCAGGACTAAAACCTCCGCAGCGATGCCCTTAACGCAGTAACCCTGAGCCTTAGCTTCAATCAGACGAGCAATCAATGCCGGTTTATTGTGGGAGGTGAGGGCGAGTACCGGGACAGTGGGATGCTGCTGCTTAATCTGGCGACAGGCTTCAATCCCGCCGATACCGGGCAGACCAATATCTAAAATCACAACGTCGAAGGTCTGCTGGTTAACTAAAGCAATAGCCGTTTCGCCGTCGGTGGCTTCAGCCACAACGTGCAGGGTGGGTTCTTCCTGAAGGCGAGTTGATAGCCCCAGACGAAAAAGCTCGTCGTCTTCGACCAAGAGAATATTAATGGATTTACTGTTCATGTAAAGGCACGTAAGATCAAGTTATCATCCTGACCCCGCCACTGGGCGGGAAGGCGAAAGGCAAATATCACCCCCTTGGGCTGACGCAACTCAGCCCAGATCGTGCCGCCATGGGCTTCAATAATTTGGCGACTGAGATAAAGGCCTAACCCAGTACCCTTGGTTTGCCGATCGCTGTGACCTTGGTAAAACCGATCGAACAAATGGG
>NZ_PKGG01000238.1:0-7371 GCF_046480465.1 Arthrospira sp. PCC 8006 | reverse complement strand
ACTCGAAGGCTAAGTCTAACTCGGGAACGTTGAGGGAGACGGTGGCTGGGTTAGAGATAGCGCCATCATCAKCTTCTATGGTATAAGTAAAGCTATCCKTACTGGTAGATGAACCGTCATGGCTATAGGTGATTGTTCCGTTAGGGTTAACGGTGATAKTACCGTAGTCTGGTAAATCAACTACTGTGACGGTATCTGGGATTAAAACACCATCAAGGTCGCTATCGTTATTAAGGACGTTAATGGTAACGGTGTTTCCGGTGCGGACCGTGGCGTTATCATCATTAGCGGTGGGGGGTTGATTTTCTTGGATAGTCAGGGAGACGGTGGCTAGGTTAGAGATAGCGCCATCATCATCTTCTACGGTATAAGTAAAGCTATCCGTACTGGTAGATGAACCGTCATGGCTATAGGTGATTGTTCCGTTAGGGTTAACGGTGATAGTACCGTAGTCTGGTAAATCAACTACTGTGACGGTATCTGGGATTAAAACACCATCAGGGTCGCTATCATTGCTCAATACATCAATGATAACGGACTGGCTTGGTTCTACTCTGACTGTATCATCGTTGGCTATGGGTGGCTGATTTCCGAGGGAGACATCTTCGGGGACAATGGGAGCCGCCATATTGAAAAAGTAATCGACCTGGGAGGTAAACATGGCTGGTGATTTTCCAGCATGACCTGCAAATAACCCCACTTCTTGGACTTGTAAATCACGGATAAAACTGCCAACTGTATTCCAATTTATACCATCTCCAGAAGATTTGAGAGTCCATAAGTTTCCTTGTCGATTTACATTCAAATATCGAGCTTCTCCCGTAGCCACGGAACCAGAAACCATCACACGGGAACTACCATTAGTGGTAGAAGCACCAAATACTGATAAACCTGAACCAGTTTGAGATACATTAAACCTTAACCAATTCCGCTCATCTTGCTCTACCAAAATTCCCTGCATTTGCTTGGCTACAGTGGGGTCGGAAGCAAATTTAATTTCTAACTCAAAATCTTCGTTGGCGGCGGGTTGCATGAGTCGCGCAATGGTCCGATTTTGATTCCACAAATCAGTATTAGCGGGGACAGAAAGTTCTAAATAAGCATCACTTGTCCCGGTTCCTGTTAAAGCATAGGAGGAATTGGCTAGAGGTTTAATAAAATTCCATTCTGGCTTGAGGTTGCTGCTATTAAAGTCATCGGAGTTGAAGGCTAAATCTAATTCCGAAATACCCAGAAATACAGTGGCTTCGTTGGAGGTAGCACCATGATTATCTTCGACGGTATAAGTAAAGCGATCGCCACTGATATAGGAACCATTATGATTGTAAGTAACTACCCCATTTTGAATACTAACAGTGCCGTGGTTGGGTTCAGTAACGATAGTTACAGTATTCGGCATCAAGCTACCGTCAATATCTTCATCATTACTAAGAACTCTAATATTAACACTATTTCCTTGGCTAACTCTACTGTGATCATTATTGGCGATCGGTGCGAGGTTTGGTCGCTCTTCTCCATAGGGAACAACTGTAACATCACCAAAAGTGGCATCATAATAGTGAGCAACTAGGAGCAATGAACCATGAGACAAGGCTCTGAAATCTGATGATGATTTAAAGGATTGACGATCCCATTCTGTGGGTTCCGGTTCGCTTTCTTCCCAAACTTTAAAGCTATAAATACTACCATCATCTACCGTCTGCGATCGCATCTTGAAATTGTAGGTATTCCCGGCTTCCAGCGTGATATTTCTGCCACTATTAAAGAACGTTGTTCCTTCTAAAGACAAGCCACTGCTCATGTGATAAAAACCAATTTCCCCATGGGTGCGCCACTGAACATAAGGCTGGGTCCCACCATCGGGTTGATGTCCTTTCCATCGCATTAACAGACCAATTATCCCATTAGTATTAGTTTGATGAATCGTAATGGGAACAGTGGCTTCGTAATCATCCCATCCAATGTCACCAATAGCAATTAAGCGGTCATAACCTGTTTCAGCCGTGCGGACTCCATCATCTGTTAAAGTCCACAGACCATCTACCACTTGTGCTACATCGTTAATTTGATCAACTTCACTCCAGTCAATGGAATAAGTTTTCGGCCAAGCATTTCCTAATTCATGTTTAATAGTGACAGATTCGGTAGCAATATGACCCAGTGTATCAACTGCTGTAATGACAACTATATCATCGTGATCAGATGCGGGGTTGAGATCAGTGTAAGCAATTTCAACGTTAAAGTCTCCATTATTTTGTAAACGGAGATTTTGATGTTGACCATTACCCTTAAATAAAAGGGGAACTTCCGGTCCTTGATTGAGTGAGTAGTTTAGAGAAGATATACCATCTGGGTCGGAAACGTTACCAAGGATATTCACCCAAACTAGAGGCTTACCAATATGACCGAAACTCTGTTCTGAACCATACCAGATATCAAGAACGGTGGGATTTGGGTCTGCTGATGGTTCTTGAATGGTGATGCTAACATTGGCTAGGTTAGAGGTAGCGCCATCATTATCTTCTACGGTATAAGTAAAGCTATCCGTACCGCTAGATGAACCGTCATGGGTATAGGTGATAGTTCCGTTAGGGTTAACGGTGATATTACCGTAGTTGGGAGAGTCAACTACCGTCACCGTATCTGGGATKAAAACACCATCAAGGTCGCTATCRTTATTAAGGACGTTAATGGTAACGGTGTTTCCGGTGCGGACCGTGGCGTTATCATCATTAGCGGTGGGTGGCTGATTTTCCTCGATAGTCAGGAAAACGGTAGCTTCGTTAGAGGTAGCGCCATCATCATCTTCTACGGTATAAGTAAAGCGATCGCTACTGGTAGATGAACCGTCATGGCTATAGGTGATGGTTCCGTTAGGGTTAACGGTGATATTACCGTAATCTGGTAAATCAACCACCGTCACCGTATCCGGGACTAAAACACCATCAGGGTCACTATCATTACTAAGGACGTTAATGGTAACGGTGTTTCCGGTGCGGACCGTGGCGTTATCATCATTAGCGGTGGGTGGCTGATTTTCCTCGATAGTCAGGAAAACGGTAGCTTCGTTAGAGGTAGCGCCATCATCATCTTCTACGGTATAAGTAAAGCGATCGCTATTGGTAGATGAACCGTCATGGCTATAGGTGATGGTTCCGTTAGGGTTAACGGTGATAGTACCGTAGTCTGGTGAGCCAACCACCGTCACCGTATCCGGGACTAAAACACCATCCGGGTCGCTATCATTGCTTAACACATCAATGACAACAGATTGTAATGGTTCTACTCTAGCCGTATCATCATTGGCTATGGGTGGCTGATTTTCAACTGGTTCTGGAGTAACAACCTGACCATCTTCTGGAATAATAGGAGCCGCTGTATTAAAAAAGTAATCCACCTGGCTGGTAAACTGAGGAGATGATGAACTGTCAGCATTTCCCGCAAATAACCCCACCTGTTGGACTTGTAAGGCTTCCGTAAAACTCCCGGCTGTCGTCCAAGTTGAACCATCAGGGGAATAGTTGAGAGTCCAGACATCCCCAGTGCGGTTAACTTTCAGGTGTCGGGCTTGTCCGGGTTGTACCCCCATACGAATCATAGACCGGGAACCACCGTTACGGGTCGAACCCGCAAATAAGGCTAAATCTGAATTAATTTTAAAGACATCAAACCTGAGCCAGTTGTTATCATCTTGCTCTACCAAAATCCCCTGCATTTGCTTATTTAAGGCTGGGTCGGCGGCAAATTTCATTTCTAACTCAAAATCTTGGTTTTGAGCCGGCTGCATGAGTCTGGAGGCGCTACGGTTGCGATTCCACATATCAGTAGCACCAGGGACTGATAGTTCTACATAAGCATCTGATGTACCTGTTCCGGTGAGTAGGTAGGAACTGTTATTGTTGGGGCTGATAAAATTCCACCAGGCATTGAGGCTGTTGGTGTTGAAGTCGTCGGACTCAAAGGCTAATGTGTGGCTGTAGGTTGCCATTGTGACTTGGGAAAATATCGAATCAGTATCGATAGGGTTTCCTATGCTGGCCTGAAAATCCCAGTCTCCCCCTAATTGGTGATTACCTGTGGGGGTAGTTGAGGCGCTAATATTGGCACCAGTGAGTTGATGCAGTTGTTGGAGGAAGGTTTCCCCCCTGGGTCCGGCGGCGACTCGGCAACCATAGAGGATAATAGAGCTATGGTGCAGTTTATGGTTGAGGGTTTCGAGGTGTTGGCTGTAGTGGGGAAGGGTTTCTGAGGTGAGTTCCACATTTCCCAATTTCAGACAACCTGGTGAGCCGTGGCAGATGATGTGAATTTGTGCGATCGTATTATATTGGTGTAGGGTCTCCGCTATCTGTAGGACACCATCTCTGTTGGGGGATAAAATTATGACATCTGCCACCGCGCGAAGGCCACTAATCAACTCCCGATAATCTTTAACCCCGGAGTCAATTATTACTACCTGTTGACCAGTGTTAAGACTTTCCGATACTCTGAACGGCGACAATGGCCATTCCAAGGGGAAGGACTTTGAGTTAATATCGGTGGCTGTGGGGTTAATCATGGGTGAGTTGCTAGGAACCTAAAAAGCTGATGGCAAGCTGCGGGAAGAATCACTCAAGTCTCAGTCTGAACTGACTGATGGACCTAATTTCTTCGATTTTGTCATATATCCGTGAAAATACGGAGTAGTTTACAGAATCTTTACTTAAAGGTTTAAATAATGATGCTCATTGTAAAGCTAGGCTGAGATTTAACCCGTTCTTCCGTCTGGGGTTTACTGTAAGGTAGTATGAGACATCAGTTATGAACTTGATAATCCGGTGGTGAGTCACACGGTGGCAGACTTTACATAATATTTTCGATTGCTATAGTAGGGTAAAATCAATATAATGGGTGGTTATCATCTAAAATATCATGGTACTGGTAAATTTTGAGAATTCCAAATATCCAAGGCATTGGGAGTAAAAGAGAGCGCAAATGCAGAATTTTATCAATCGGTTTTTTTTCATTCTTCCGGCTTCCCCCAAACAGTTAGTGATTTTAGTGATTTTATTTGTCCTAATGTCAGTGCTAGAAGCCTTTGGGATTGGCATGATAGGACCATTTTTAAGCCTAGCCAGTAATCCCGATTTAGTTAATGACAGTGAACTGGTTGCTTCCATATATGCGGGATTAAATTTGACAGAAGCATCCCAAGGTATAGCATTATTGGGATTATTTATTATTGGTTTATTTACGGTTAAATCTTTCTTAAACTGGCGAATTAAAACCTATGTCTTTGGGTTTTGTCTGAAAGTTCGTGGGAAATTGTGTGAAAAATTAATCCAAGAATATCTGTCTGTACCTTATACTTTCCACTTATCTAAAGATAGTGCCTCAGTTATTCAATGTATAAATAATTACACCAAAGCTTTTGCTCTCGACATTCTAATGCCTATCCTCAATTCATCTGCTAATTTGATGATTATTATAGCTTTGAGTGGACTGCTATTGCTTACCAGTAAATTAGTGGTAATTGTTTTAATATTTCTGTTTGTACCTTTAATTGTCATCCTGAATGCTTTTAAGGATAAAATCAAATACTGGGGAAAGCGTGTGAGTTATGCTGATGAATCGATTATTCGTATTGTTAATCATAGTTTAGGAGGTATTAAAGAAACTAAGGTAATTGGCTGTTATGACTTTTTTGAAGAACAACTGAGTTATCAATCACGGGAATATATAGAGGCGGGAACTTTATTACTTTCTTTTCAAATTGTCCCTAGAATATTAGTTGAGGCTATTTTAATTGTATTTTTAGTGGGAATCACATCAACTATGATTTTACTGGGACAAGATATTGATGGATTAATTCCGGCATTAAGTATATTCGCTTTGTCATCAATTCGTTTACTACCAGCTATTTCTAATTTGAGTAAAGATGTGAGTAAATTGCGGAGTATGACCTATGTATTAGAAAGATTAAGTCATGATTTACGAGAAATTGAAACTCTCAAAAACAGCGAAGTTTCAAATCGCACCGTAGTTACAGAAATTAGTCAATTAGCTGACCATAAATTCAAGAATAAAGATTTTGGTCAGATTATTTTGAAGGGAGTAACTTATGAATATCCAGGTTCTGAATCCCCAGCAATTTCCGATGTTTCTTTGTCGATTAGTAAGGGAGAATCTATTGCTTTTATTGGTCAGTCTGGAGCCGGCAAGACCACGTTAGTGGATATCATTCTGGGGTTATTAATACCCCAAGGGGGTGATATTAAAATTGATGATATTTCTATTTATAATAATTTGCGATCGTGGCAAAATATGATTGGCTATATTCCCCAGTCTATTTTTCTAATGGCAGATACAATTGAGAGAAATATTGCTTTCGGGGTGGCTGATGATTTAATTGATCATAAACGTTTACAACAGGCTTTAGAAATGGCTCAACTTATGGATTTGGTCAAAGAACTTCCCGATGGAATAAATACGATGGTGGGGGAAAGAGGAGTGCGCCTTTCTGGGGGTCAACGCCAACGAATTGGTATTGCTCGCGCTCTTTATCATGAACGGGATATTCTGGTGTTAGATGAGGCGACTTCGGCGTTAGATAACGAGACGGAAAGTTTGGTTACTGAGTCGATTAAATCTCTGAGTGGAATTAAAACTATGATTATGATTGCTCATCGTTTGACTACTATACAACATTGCGATCGCATTTATGTCATGGATAAAGGCAAGATTATTAACTCAGGTACTTATGAAGAAATTGTGATAAGTAAAACCACATAAAATTATCATTAAATAAATTAAGGATAACAGCTTTGAAAACTATCGCCCTAATTGACAATCACGAAGGAGGCCATCACCTAGCCTACTTAAGACTTTATACCCAGACTTTACTCAATTTAGGCTGTCGAGTCATCACCTTGAGTCGAGAACCAGAACAGGTCAAAAATTGGGTTAATGTTCATTGTCCTAAGTCTAGTGAGTGGCTGTATACTTTCCCCATTCAAGGAACAAAAATTCCTAAGTTTCCCGGTATTGGAAAAATACCCCAACCCCTAGCTATACTAGAAAGGTGGCGACAGGCGGCGTTAGCGGTACAAGGGGCTTCCTCAAAAATTGGCTGGTATCCAGATCTGGTATTTTTCAACTGGTTAGATAGCTATTTGAGTCACTATTTAACACCGCTGTTAGTCGATCGCCTTTTTCCTTACCCCTGGTCTGGACTATATTTTCAGGTGGGAGATCTTCGCTTTCAACCCCATAATTTACCCCTAATTAATCTGCCTTTGATACACTACGGAGTTGCTAATTCTTGTCGATGTAATGCTTTAGGTAGTTTAGATGAAACTCGCCTAGAAGCTATGCAATAACACCTAAAAACTC
>NZ_PKGG01000448.1:0-1477 GCF_046480465.1 Arthrospira sp. PCC 8006 | reverse complement strand
GAAGGCTCTACAACTGGGGGGCGGTAAATACTGGCAAACTATGTCCTACCGGCTGGCATATTCCAACTTCTGAAGAGTGGGATGAGTTAATTGATTATCTCGGTGGCGAAAATGAGGCTGGCGGTAAAATGAAAACCACTACTGGATGGTCTGCACCAAATGAAGGTGCTACTAATGAAAGTAATTTTAGCGCCTTACCGGCAGGATATAGATACTTCAATTTTGGAGGATTTATGGAAATGTTTGAAACCACCCAATTTTGGACCTCAACCCCTAGCTCCAGAAATAACTACTTCAATAATGTGTATTTGCACAATTGGTCTGAAAAAGCATTCACGTTTTATGCGAGACCAAATTCCGGTTTTTCTTGCCGGTGCATAAAGGACTAAGTCATTTCTCTGCCCATAAAGTCAGATTTATTAGACAGCCAGAAATTGGCCGAAGCAGAAGCCTCAAAACTCCAGCCACGGCTTCTGGGCGATCTTCCCAGACCTAACCTCAAACTCGGAACATAAACATTCTTTTTGAGGTTTATCTTATAGAAGGTGGGGGGGTCAGCATGCTCCGAAATATCCAAGGGTTGTTTTCACGTGAAGACGCAAAGAGTTGTTTCACACAGAGGCGCGAAGGGTTGTTTCGCGCAAAGACGCAAAGGCGCAAAGGGTTGTTTCACACAGAGGCGCGAAGGGTTGTTTCGCGCAAAGACGCAAAGGCGCAAAGAGTTGTTTCACACAGAGGCGCGAAGGGTTGTCTCGCGCAAAGACGCAAAGGCGCAAAGGGTTGTTTCACACAGAGGCGCGAAGGGTTGTCTCGCGCAAAGACGCAAAGGCGCAAAGAGTTGTTTCACACAGAGGTGCAATGGGTTGTTTCGCGCAAAGAGGCAGAGGCGCGAAGGTTTTTATCGCGTAGAGATGCAAAAACGCGAAGGGTTTAAACCGCTTTAGCCTTTTCTGTAACCTAAGTAACGGAAAATAGTGTTTTGGTGTGTGCATCTTTGCAGTGTTCAAACAATGATGGCTTTCGTGGCAAAAATTGGATTGCTTTGAACAACGAATCACTAACAAAAAAAGAATTGACAAATGAAAATTGAACAAATCTATACCGGTTGCTTAGCACAAGGTGCATACTACATTGTTTCTAACGGTGAAGCAGCAATCATAGATCCATTGAGAGAAACCCAACCTTACATCGAAAGAATGGAGAAGGATGGCGTGACTCTGAAATACATTTTTGAAACACACTTCCACGCTGATTTTGTATCGGGTCATATCGATTTGGCTAAGAAAACGGATGCGAAAATCGTTTATGGCCCAACAGCTGAGGTGGGCTTTGAGGCTATCGTTGCCGAAGACAATCAAGAATTCAAAATCGGTGATGTTAGGATTCGCGTGTTGCATACACCCGGACACACCATGGAAAGTACCACTTTTCTCCTCATCGACGAGAATGGGAAACACCACGCCATTTTCTCTGGTGA
>NZ_PKGG01000340.1:0-3579 GCF_046480465.1 Arthrospira sp. PCC 8006 | reverse complement strand
TCTGGCAGTTTCCCTTGGCGACGTAGGGCCAGACCGAGATTGTTGTGAGCTATAGCATTATTGGGTTCAATCTCCAAAAACTCCCGCCAAATCTGTTCTGCTTCCCTATACCTCCCCGCCGCCTGGGCTGCATTCCCCCTCTGAAACCATTCATCCACCGTCTGAGCCGCCAAACCTGACGGCAGGAGGGTTAAGGACAAAGCCAGCAATATTGGTAGCGCCCATCGCCGATATATCATAGCAGCCACCTCTCAATATCCCCATGTTTCAGTTTAATACCTTTTTGGTCAGATGGCGAGAAATTCACCCGGTTTTTGTGAGAGTTTGTCGGACCTCCCCAGAGATAGTCATAGAAACCCGGTTTCTGGGAGGTTGGGGGGAAACAAACCCGGTTTCTGGGGGTTTCTGGAAGGGTTTATCGGACCTAGCGCAAATATGCTATATTGATTAAATAGTCATCTACTATCGTCATAACTAGCCACCATAGCCCATGGTTTCATGATATCCGCAATTTCTGAATTTGTCAAGTATTTGAGCTTGATTAATCCACCAATAAACCCTTATAATATCAACAAAGTTGGCAATCAAAAGCAGTTAAAATTAATCACCTATGGCAATCTATGAACCCGATTGGTCTCGTCTCCAAAAAGCCCTATCTGTAGAAGCAGAACGTGGGTTTAATAATATTCAGGGCAAAGAGTATAGATTTCATGAATTCTTACAAATCAGCATTAATAAACTCATCGAAATTATCCCCCTAGAAGCCCATGAAGTAGGTCAAAAATTAGTGGGAAATTTTGCCAGATATTCCCAACTAATCACCGAAGATAGACAGCATTTGATAGCGGAAACCMATAACTTTTTAATCCAAGCCGAGCGCCTGTTAGAAGCCCAGAAAAAACTCGCCAAAAATCAGCCCCCAGAGCCATCCCCTAGCCCTCCCCGTMGCAGMAGTCCCCAGGAAGTTACCCCCCCCAAATTACCGGAATTAGACCAGGGATTAAAAGAACTGGTGGGACCCAGAAATAGCGACCTTTTAGCCAGGCTGGGAATTTATACGATTTATGATTTACTCTATTATTATCCCCGCGACCATATTGATTACGCCCGCCAAGTCCCCATCAAAGAATTAGAACCTGGGGAAACTGTTACCATTGTGGCAGAGGTGAAGCGGTGTAATTGTTTTAGTAGCCMCAAAAATCGCCMACTCACTATTTTAGAATTAATCGTCAAAGACCGAACCGGACAACTCAAAATTAGTCGTTTTTATGCCGGAAATCGCTATAGCAATAAAGGCTGGCAACATAAACAAAAATATAACTATCCTCCGGGAGCGATTATCGCGGCTTCTGGGTTGGTGAAAAAAAATAAATATGGCATCACCCTAGATAACCCAGAATTAGAAATATTAGACCGGGCTGATAGTCATGCTGCTTCCATGAAAATTGGGCGGGTTTTACCGGTTTATCCATTGTCGGAAGGCATTGGGGCGGATTTGGTCAGGAAGGCGGTTTTGGCGGCATTACCAGCAGCTAATAAACTCCCGGAATCATTGCCTCCCAAATTGCGGGAAAAATATCAGTTAATTGAAATCTCGGATGCTATCACCAATATTCACTTCCCCCCCAACCGTGACTGGTTAGCAGCGGCTAGACGACGCTTAGTATTTGATGAATTTTTCTATCTGCAAATCGGCTTATTGCAGCGGCGACAAGTTTCTAAAACTAACGAAAAAAGCGCGGCTCTCCTCCCCCAAGGAGAACTAATTGAACAGTTTTATAAAATGTTGCCTTTTGAATTGACTAAGGCTCAAAAACGAGTGATTGAAGAAATCTTGACGGATCTCAACTCGGAAGAACCTATGAATCGCTTAATTCAAGGAGACGTTGGGGCGGGTAAAACTGTGGTGGCTGTGGTGGCAATGTTGGCGGCAATTCAAGCCGGATATCAGACGGCTTTGATGGCTCCCACGGAGGTTTTGGCGGAACAACATTATCAAAAATTGGTGGGTTGGTTGAATTTAATGCACCTTCCGGTTGAGTTGTTGACGGGTTCGACTAAGACTGCTAAACGTCGCCAAATTCATGCTCAATTACAAACGGGAGAATTGCCGGTTTTGGTGGGGACTCATGCCTTAATTCAAGACCCGGTGAATTTTCATAAGTTGGGGTTGGTGGTGATTGATGAACAACACCGCTTTGGGGTGCATCAACGGGCTAAGTTACAACAAAAAGGTGAGTCCCCCCATGTTTTGACGATGACGGCAACTCCTATTCCGCGCACGTTATCCCTGACTTTACATGGAGATCTCGATGTTAGTCAATTGGATGAATTACCACCAGGAAGACAGCCAATTCAAACGACTATGTTATCTGGTCGTAAACGTCAGGAAGCATACGATTTGATTAGCCGAGAAGTGGCACAAGGACGACAGGTTTATGTGGTTTTACCTTTGGTGGAAGAGTCGGAAAAATTGGATGTGCGATCGGCTGTTGAAGAACATCAAAAGCTGCAAACTAAGATTTTCCCGGAATTGGCGATCGCTTTGTTGCATGGTCGCATGAGTAGCCAGGAAAAAGAAGCGGCGATCGCTAAATTTAGGGAGGGAGAAACCAATATCCTAGTATCAACAACTGTTGTAGAAGTTGGGGTTGATGTTCCTAATGCTACGGTGATGTTAATKGAAAATGCCGAAAGGTTTGGCTTGTCACAATTGCACCAACTACGGGGTCGCGTCGGTCGTGGCGCTCACAAGTCCTATTGTTTGTTAATGTCGGGGAGTTCCTCGCCGGAAGCCAAGCAAAGATTACAGGTTTTGGAACAGTCCCAGGATGGCTTTTTTATTGCTGAAATGGATATGGAGTTGCGGGGTCCCGGTCAGGTTTTGGGAACCCGTCAGTCCGGTTTACCTGACTTCGCTTTGGCTAGTTTGGTGGAAGACCGCGAGGTTTTGGAACTAGCCAGAGAAGCCGCCCAAAAAGTCATCCAGAAAGACTACACCCTCCAACGTTGGCCGGCTATGGTCGCGGAGTGGGATCGACGCTATCAAAAAATGATGGGAGGATCGATTTTGACTTAGGTTGACACCAAAACCTATAGGGCTTGTTTTCGCTCCCCGATTAGCTTAATATATATATGCCGGAAAGTTGATCTGATTACCCTGGGTAAGCCGAAATCTATGGGGGTCATTGTGTCGGGGAGTCGCCAATCGTCAACCCGTAAATCGTCCGGGTGCAACAGAGGAAAAGCGATCGCCTCTAGCTCCCCACACAACCCTAGACTTTTCGCCGCCACTAGGGTCGGGACTAAATCCCATTGTACCCCTAACACTCGATTAAATTACTCATGACTGAATATAATATATATAGTGACACATATACTAAACATCTCCAAAGACTCAAGAATGTTTTGGCTAGTGACAAAGCATATGAGCAAGCCATTGGTGGAAACTTTCTAGCTGTAGGTCAACTGGAACTAGGTTTACTTAGACAACAGGGACTCAAACCCGGTCAAATGGTGATTGATGTCGGGTGTGGAAGTGGGCGTTTAGCTGCTCCCTTGGCGGGTATTCCTGGCATT
>NZ_PKGG01000277.1:0-5684 GCF_046480465.1 Arthrospira sp. PCC 8006 | reverse complement strand
TGGTACTTCTGGGGCTCGTTCAGTAGTGATTGATACCCATGGAGGGGTTCATGCAGAGGGGGTTTGTAACTGGAAGGAATCATTGGTGACTATGGAATCACCGAAACTCTGGAAAAATGGGTTATTTGAGTTACTTAATCAAATTCCGAAAGATTTATGTTCTCAGATTAGAGCGATCGCCATTAATGGCACTTCTGCTACAGTGTTATTATGTGATKAGATGGGGAATCCAGTCACGGCACCGATGGCTTATAATCATAGTTGTGATGGGGCTATTGTGGAGAGACTCAAAGCGATCGCTCCCCCAGACCATCCGGTTTTGAGTAGTACCTCTAGCTTGGTAAAATTACTCTGGTGGCAAGAAAATCTTACGCCGCCGCCAAAGGGAAAGTTATATTTTTTACATCAAGGAGACTGGCTAGGATTTTTATTACATGATAAGTTAGGTATTAGTGACTATCATAATAGTCTCAAACTTGGCTATGATGTGGTGAATCTTTGCTATCAGTCGTGGTTGTTAAGGGCTATTCAATGGGAGGGTAAAATTAGGCCGATATTGCCGCAAGTTCTGACCCCAGGAACCTGTATCAGCCCTATTAATGGAGAATTAAGCGATCGCTTTGGATTTCGCCGAGATTGTATAATTAGAGCGGGAACTACAGATAGTATTGCGGCTTTCATAGCCTCCGGCGCTAGTTACCCAGGGGAGGCTGTCACTTCCCTGGGTTCAACTCTGGTGTTAAAGCTGTTAAGTCCTAGGGCTATCAATGTTGCTAAATATGGCATTTATAGCCACAGGTTTGGTGATTTGTGGCTGACTGGCGGCGCTTCTAATACGGGGGGTGCCCTATTGCGACACTTTTTTAGCGATCGCMAATTGGAAAGTCTCAGCCGCCAGATTAATCCTAACATTCCCTGTTACCTAGATTATTATCCCCTATTGCAACCGGGCGATCGCTTTCCTATCAATGACCCCAATTTGTTACCCCGTCTTGAACCTCGCCCCAGTAATGATGTAGAATTTCTCCATGGCTTGCTAAATGCGATCGCTCGCATTGAGTCTCAAGGTTATCAACTTTTACAGAACCTTGGCGCAAGTCCTCTCCAGCGCGTCTATACTGCTGGCGGTGGGTCACAAAATTCCACCTGGACTACTATTCGCCAACATCATCTCCAAGTCCCTGTAATCCCTTCTCCACACACCCAAGCCGCCTACGGAACAGCCTGTTTGGCTATGGGGGGGAAGTTGATTAAAAAATCAAATTGTTAAGAAATGTTAAAAAAATCGACCTTTTTTGGGGGGTGGTTGACTTGCGGGGAGGTTGACGCTATACTTTTAGATAATGGGAATAGTGACATTTTTAAAAAAGAAGGTAATATTTCGATTATCTAACATTACTATGTTAATTATAAACAATTGCCGCCACCCTGTCAACCCCTGAGCCGGGGGCGATCGCAAGTTGATTAAAAAATCAAATTGTTAAGAAATGTTAAAAAATCGACCTTTTTTGTGGGGGTGGTTGACTTGCGGGGAGGTTGACGCTATACTTTTAGATAATGGGAATAGTGACATTTTTAAAAAAGAAGGTAATATTTCGATTATTTAACATTACTATGTTAATTATAAACAATTGTCGCCGCCCTGTCAACCCCTGAGCCGGGGGCGATCGCAAGTTGATTAAAAAATCAAATTGTTAAGAAATGTTAAAAAATCGACCTTTTTTGTGGGGGTGGTTGACTTGCGGGGAGGTTGACGCTATACTTTTAGATAATGGGAATAGTGACATTTTTAAAAAAGAAGGTAATATTTCGATTATTTAACATTACTATGTTAATTATAAACAATTGTCGCCGCCCTGTCAACCCCTGAGCCGGGGGCGATCGCGAGTTGATTAAAAAATCAAACTTTCGGATAGCGAATAACTGATAAACTGATAAACTGTTTTGAGGCTATATCAAAATAATCAGAAGTATGGCAAAACCTAAGCGCATCGGGATTCTGACCAGCGGTGGTGACTGTGCTGGATTAAATGCAGTGATTCGGGCGGCGGTATATCGAGCCCAGGGCACTTATGGCTGGGAAGTAATGGGGATACGCCAAGCCACCCACGGCTTAATGATGCGTCCTCCATCAGCGACACCGTTAACCATAGAAAAAGTAGATCCAATTCTAACAGCAGGGGGGACAATTCTAGGGACAACCAATAAAGGAGATCCCTTTGCTTTTCCGATGGCCGATGGTAGTGTGCAAGATCGCTCCCAAGAAATCATTGACGGGTATCATGAATTAGGATTAGATGCGCTGATTGGCATTGGTGGGGATGGTAGTTTAGCAATTTTAAGGCGTTTAGCAGTTCAGGGAAATCTGAACCTAGTTGGTGTGCCGAAAACCATAGATAATGATGTTGGTAGCACCGATCTATCAATCGGATTTGATACCGCTGTGAATATCGCGACCGAAGCCTTAGATAGGTTGCACTTCACGGCGGCCAGCCATAGCCGGGTCATGATTTTAGAAGTTATGGGAAGGGATGCGGGACACATTGCTCTCCATGCGGGAATTGCGGGGGGTGCGGATGTAATTCTGATTCCAGAAATTCCCTACAGTCTGGATAGTATTTGTCAAAAAATTGAGGATTTGCAGCATCAGGGAAAAAACTACTGTCTGGTGATTGTAGCGGAGGCGGTGAGGACTGGTGCGGGAGAAACGATGATGACGACTAATCAATTAGGTCAATCTCGGCTGGGTGGTATTGGTCATTATTTAGCCGATCGCATTTCCGAGGCTAGTGGTGCAGAAACGAGAGTGACGGTTTTAGGCCATATTCAAAGGGGGGGAACTCCTTCTTCTGTGGAACGTTTAATCGGATCAGCTTTTGGGGTAGCAGCAGTAGACTTAATTGCAGATGGTAAGTTTGACCAGATGGTAACTTGGCGTAACCGTCATGTGGAAAGTGTACCCATTGTGGAGGCGATCGCTCAGTATAAGGGTGTTGATACTAATGATATTCTAGTAAAGACAGCTCGCAGTATGGGAATCTGTTTAGGAGATTAACAATAGAAGCGGTGCTTTGGGGTGGGAATGAATCGTCAAATTTTACTGGAAAATCAACTCAAGCATTGGCACGAAGTAATAAGCGATCGCCCTAGAGATCCAGATGCTTACATTCGCCGGGGGATGGTGTATTTCAAACTTGGTCAAATTGCCGAATCAATTAAGGACTTCGACCAAGCGGAAGCCTTAGACCCCCGGATTAAACCATACCTGTGGCAGCGTGGTTTATCGTATTATTATGGGGAACAGTTCCAAGCAGGTGCGGAGCAGTTTGAGATTGATCTGACTGTGAACTCCCAAGATGTTGAGGAGACAGTATGGCGATATCTTTGTCAGGCCAAATTACAGGGGGTAGAATCAGCTAGAATATCTTTATTGCCTGTCTCAGGTGATTCTCGGACAATCATGGGACAAGTTTACAGCCTATATCAGGGAAATTGTAGCCCGGATGAAGTGCTCAATAGGGGAACCTGGTTAGGACAAGGGGGTAGATTTTACGCCCATCTTTATGTGGGATTATATTATGAGGCGGCGGGTGATCAGGAGCGATCGCGTTATTTTATCACCCAAGCAGCTACTCAGTATAAACTCAATGACTATATGTGGGATCTGTCTGTAGTTCACTGTCAACTGAGAGGATGGCAATAAAATTGAAATTAGGAATCTGAAACTATGACTTTGTTAGGAAACATCATCTGGTTAATTTTCGGAGGGTTTTTATCTGGATTAGGTTACATTATTGGTGGCATCACTATTTGTTTAAGCATTATCGGCATTCCCTTTGGTATCCAAGCGATTAAACTAGGGTTTGCTACCATGACTCCTTTTGGTAAAGAAAGCGTAGTTTCCCAGGATTCATCTAATCTGTTAACCATGATTTTTAACGTGGTGTGGGTAATATTTTTTGGCTGGGAAATCGCCTTATCCCATTTAGTGCATGGTTTAATTTTAGCAATTACCATCATTGGGATTCCTTTTGCTAAACAACACTTTAAACTCATCCCTATGGCTTTATTACCCTTTGGTCGTGAATTTCGCGATATTTGAAGATAACCCGAATGAGGTTAATGGTAATCAACCAAAGCAGCTACTTCTTAGATAATTCATGCCTCGCTCACCTAAATTAACCTTTGAACGCGGTACATTAACCTTGCATCCTCCCCCCAAAGGTAGAGGTTGGATTGATTACGCAGTTTGGGATGATCGGGTCGAGAAGTTTCGTGTACCTGCGATTTCTTACCCTTTTCTGATCAAGTGTTTACAAGAGGAAAAAGTAGATTTTATTGACGAAGCGAAAATCTTCCATCCCTTAAAGTTAGTTTCCCGCCTAGAAATGTCGCCTTATGTGCATCAACAAGAGGCTTTAAGCGCCTGGGAAAATGGCGGGAATAGGGGAGTTGTGGTATTACCGACAGCTTCAGGAAAAACCTACCTGGCGCAATTAGCTATAGAAGCGATCGCCTGTAGTACCCTAGTGGTAGTGCCAACCCTAGATTTAATGCACCAGTGGTATGCTCATCTAGTAGCTGCTTTCCCAGAGGCAGATATTGGGCTGTTGGGGGGCGGTTCACGGGATAAAACATCGATTTTGGTCGCCACATACGACTCAGCCACCTTGCAGGCGGAAACCCTGGGAAATCGCTATGGTTTATTGGTGTTTGATGAATGTCACCACCTCCCCACAGACTTCTATCGAGTGATTGCAGAATATGCGATCGCCCCCTATCGTCTAGGACTAACGGCGACCCCAGATAGGTCTGACGGTCGCCACAGTGATTTAAACCATTTAATCGGTCCGACGGTTTATCATCGCACACCGGAACAATTAGCGGGGGTGGCTTTAGCGGATCATGATATTGTGCAGATTAAGGTTAAACTGTCGGAACCGGAAGGCGATCGCTATCAAGAGTTAATTAAAGTTAGAAACGATTTTCTCAAAAGCCAAAATATCCGCCTAGGTAGTTTAGACGGTTGGAAACAATTTGTGATGGTCAGTGGGCGATCGGCTTCTGGTCGTCGGGCGATGTTAGCCCATCGTCAAGCTAAAGAAATCGCCCTTTGTACTGATGGAAAGTTACGGATATTAGGGGATATTCTCAGCCAAAATTACCCGGAAAGAACCCTAATTTTTACAGTAGATAATACTACGGTTTACCGAATTTCCCAAGATTTCTTAATCCCGGCTATCACCCATCAAACGCCTGTGAAAGAACGTCATCAAATCCTGGATAAATTTCGCCAAGGAGACTATCGAACCCTGGTGGCTTCCCATGTTCTGAATGAAGGGGTTGATGTTCCCGATGCCAAAATTGCAATTATTTTATCAGGTACTGGGTCGGAGCGGGAATATATCCAACGCCTAGGAAGGGTATTGCGTAAGGGAAGCCAAACGGGAAAAAGGGCGGTTTTGTATGAGGTAATTACTGAAAATACCAGCGAAGAACAGACCTCCCAAAGGCGGCGGGGTCACCAAAAGCCCCAACGTGAAAAACCCAAGATTTCGCCACCTACCGGATTATATGATATAGAGCGATCGTCATCTCCCAAAGCGGCAGAATCTTCAGAAAAATGGGATATTGATAATTAATAATTGTAGGGGCGGGTTCTGGTGTCAATTCTCAATTCCCCA
>NZ_PKGG01000551.1:0-466 GCF_046480465.1 Arthrospira sp. PCC 8006 | reverse complement strand
TAATAAACCTGGCACTTTCCCACCATCTACTCATTCCCATAGCTGGACTGAAATAACGACCAAACCGACTATCTTTGCAAGTGACTGGGCAAACGTGGCGGATAAACCAGCTACGGCAACCCGTTGGCCTACGTGGTCTGAAGTTACAAGCAAACCGACAACGTTCACGCCTTCAGCGCATACTCATGCTTGGGCTGACATTACGTCAGGTGTTCAAGCTACCGCTTCACGCTGGCCGTCTTGGGCTGAAGTGACTTCTAAACCTACTACGTTTACTCCTAGTGCTCACAACCATGCTTGGAGTGAGATAACATCTATCCCAGCGACTGCCACTAGGTGGCCTACGTGGAATGAGGTGACAGGCTCACCAACTACGTTCCCCCCAACACCGCATAATCATGATGCTTCTAATATTACATCTGGTATTATCGATGTTGCTAGACTCCCTGCTGCTGCGTTGATAGGG
>NZ_PKGG01000511.1:0-648 GCF_046480465.1 Arthrospira sp. PCC 8006 | reverse complement strand
GCGTGGATTTTACCGAAAAAATTGCCGCAATTTACGAAGATGTTAACTTGAATAATCAATAAATATTAATATGATTGCTACACCCAATTTTGTCAATTTATCCCCAGATGATTACCTAGAACTAGAAGACCAAAGTTCTGTCAAGCATGAATATATTGATGGGGAAGTCTACGCTATGGCGGGTGCAACTGATACCCATGTTACTATTGCTTTAAATATGGCGATCGCACTTCGTAATCATCTCAGAGGTTCTGGTTGTCGGGTGTATATATCAGATATGAAAGTCCGTATTCAAAAAGCAAAAGGTGAGCGTTTTTACTATCCCGATATTCTCGTAACCTGTGACCCTCGTGATAGAGATACCCCCACCTATAAACAATTTCCTAAACTTATCATTGAGGTATTGTCAGACTCCACAGAAGCCTTTGATAGGGGTGATAAATTTATGGACTATCAAAGTATTGATAGCCTACAGGAATATATATTAATTAATACCCGTCATCCTCGCTTAGAGATTTTTCGCCGCCAGGATGACAGTTGGCTATTTAATACTTATAGTTTATCTGAGGATACAGAGAACCCCACTTTTCATATTGTTAGCGTGGATTTTACCGAAAAAATTGCCGCAATTTACGAAGATGTTAACTT
>NZ_PKGG01000540.1:0-517 GCF_046480465.1 Arthrospira sp. PCC 8006 | reverse complement strand
CTCGAATGCTTTATTTTCTATTTGTGCATCTGCGCCGATAGTCTCAAACTTTGACAAGTATGCCCGGAATTATGATAATAGTATATCTAACAATGGTATGGCTAGGAAAGCGTTGTCAAAATATCCGCCACTATACCTAAGCCTTATAGCTGTAGGTTGGGTGCAGCCCTGGGCGAAACCCAACCAAATTAGGTTGATAAATATTCCAGCCAACCCCTATCTTAGCCAAGTAAAATGAGACCGCCTCAATCGAAAACTGCTATACTACAAAATAGCTTCAGAGATTAGCCCGACTCATCGAACATGAGAAAATTACTATGGTTCAGCAAGTTTCCCAAACCGTAATTTATCCCGATAGTGACGGACAACCGATGGCAGAAAATACCCAGCAATTCCAGTGGATTGTGGTAATTAAAGAGAACTTAGAAATTTTGTTCGCCAATCGTCCCGATGTGTTTGTGGCTGGGGATTTACCCTGGTATCCCGTGGAAGGGGACAATAAAACCCGTCAAGCCCC
>NZ_PKGG01000152.1:0-12893 GCF_046480465.1 Arthrospira sp. PCC 8006 | reverse complement strand
CATAGTATCCTGTTCTTGAATAATGCGTCCAATACCGAGAAACTGACCGGATTGGTCATCCACCCGTAACACTGTATCGACATTTCCCGCCACGGGAACCCGCTGTCCGTGACTCCAACGTTTAGCATCTTCGGAACCGAGGGCGATCGCCTGTAAATGAGTCAAAGCCACAGAGGGGTCAAGGGGTTTAAACTGTTCCCGCTTGACCAGATCTTCCAACTCTTCAATAGTCAAACTATTTGCCAAGCTAAACCCACTGGACTGTAGGCGAACTAAACCCGCCAGAGTCCCCCCGGTGTTCAGACGTTCCCCCAAATCCCTAGCAATCGAACGGATATAAGTTCCCGGACCACAGGCGATCGCCAATTCCACCTCTGGAAACTCCCCAGGTCGCCAACTCAAAACATCCAACCCAAACACCTCCACCGTCCGGGTGGGAACTTCCACCACCTCACCCCGTCTGGCTCTCTCATATAAGCGCTTTCCCCCCACATGAATCGCACTATAATAGGGTGGTTTTTGCTCAATTTTCCCGATAAATTCAGGCAACAGGGCGGCGATATGTTCGAGTTGCAAATGAGAAGCCGATCGCACCTGTAAAGTTTCCCCCTCCAGGTCATCAGTGGCGGTTGTCATCCCAAAGCGAATCACTCCCCGATAGGCTTTCTCAGAGGACAGAAATTGCAGCAGGCGGGTAGCCCTTCCCAATGCAATAGGTAGGACCCCAGTCGCCGCCGGATCAAGGGTTCCTGCGTGTCCTACCCGCTTTAGGTGTAACACACGTCGAACCCTTGCCACACAGTCATGGGAAGTCCACTCCAGTGGCTTATTCAAATTAAGGAACCCTTGCAAATCGGCCATCAATCTTAAATAGTGATCTCATCAATTGCGGTAAAATCCCCGGAAGTGAGATTATCCACACCAACCACAATAGCCACAAAAGCGCGATTAGGATCAAAACTTTGCCTCAGTCGGATAACGGTGCTATCTTCTAGTTCCCCTTCCAGTCCCACGGAAGTACCGGAAACAAACTCTAGGTTAGTAGATCGCAGACCACCCGACAGCAAAATATCATCGTCACTCGGAGTATAATCCATAATGACATCGGCTTCCGGAATGTTGACCCCCCCACTGAGGGAACTTACCACAAAGGAGTCGCGACCTTCCCCACCGATGAGAGTATCAGCGCCAGTATCTCCCGACAGTAGATCATTGCCATCACCGCCATATAGGATATCATCGTTTTTGCCACCGAAGAGGGTATCGTTTCCATCCCCTCCATATAGCCAGTCATTAGCTAAATTGCCAAACAGCAGATCATCTCCGGCTTCACCATAGAGGGTATCTGCTTCTTGACCACCATAGAGGGTATCATTACCATTGCCGCCATAAAGCAAATCCCGGCCTTGGTTGCCAAATAATAGGTCATTTCCGGCTTCTCCCAACAGGGTATCAGAACCGGCTTTACCATAGATGGTATCATTGTTGCTACCCCCCAATAAGGAGTCGGGTCCGTCACCTCCAAGAATGCGATCGGCGGCACCAGTCCCCCTCACGGTTTCCCCGGCTGAGTCGGTGACAGTAATTTCATTAACTGAACCATTGCTGCTCAAGGTTTCCCCAAAGTCGGGGGTTCCATTTCCCAAATTATTACCGGAATTATTAGTTCCTCCGTTGACGGAACCTTCGGGGGGGATAATCAGATCAGCGGGTAAGGTATCCACACTGAATAGCTGCTCTAAAATCTCTGGATCGATTACAACTCCTGTAGATGACATAATAATTCCTCAATGTTGTTTATAAGTGGGTTTTATCGACTGGAATAAATACCCCGTTCCCTTAATTGTTGCATAAAAAACTCTTCGAGGGAAAGGCGGGATAAATTCATGGATATCAGTTGAGCATTAATATCCTGTAAATGGGCGATAAATTCCTGGGGATTTCCTTGCAGATTGCCGCGCCAATAGTCTTGTTCAATTTCCAAGTTGGTTACCCATTCCTCCAGTTCTTGGGGATTACCACCTTTGCCACTCACGGCATAGGTTTCAGTAATTCCTAATAACTCATCCAAAGAACCGATAGAAACGAGTTCTCCCCTGGCTAAAATGGCGACGCGATCGCATATTTTCTCGACATCTGACAGGACATGACTGTTAAAAAATATGGTTTTTCCTTGCTGCTTCAGTGATAAAATAATCTCTCGGATTTGATAACGACCCATCGGATCAAGACCGGACATAGGCTCATCTAAAAATACTATTTCCGGGTCATTAATTAAGGCTTGAGCCATGCCAATCCGTTGTAGCATTCCCTTAGAATACTGTCGCATCTGTTTTTTGATGGCGGCTGATTTTGCCAGTCCGACTAAATCTAATAATTCGGGAATCCTTGGGCGACTAACTGCTTTAGGTATTTGGAAGAGTTCCGCCGCTAACTCTAAAAATTCCCACCCGGTCAGATAGTCGTAAAAATAGGCGTTTTCTGGTAAATAACCAACTCGCTGTTTAACTTGGCGATCGCCAATAGGTTTCCCCAATAAATAAGCCGCGCCAGAAGTGGGACGCACCAAGCCTAGTAACACTTTAAATAAAGTCGTTTTGCCGGCTCCATTTTGTCCCAAAAGCCCAAAAGTTTCCCCCTGATATATACTCAGACTACAATTAATCAGGGATTCGATTTTTTGATTCATCCAAAATCCCGTCCGGTAAAATTTACCTAACTTCTCGGTGCTAACTACCGCCGGGGGTGAAGATTTCGGTGATTGGGGGGGTATGGTTTCAGCCTGATTCATCGGTTTTTGCTTATATGAAGACGCTCGATCTCAATTTTAATACATAGGTTCATCACTAGGTTTAACCCGGCATCTAAAGCCTTTTGACTGGCTTCTGGGTGGGTGATTCCCAACTGACTCCACACGGTTTTCGCCCCAGCAGCGATCGCCTCATCAACAATTTCTGGTAGATATTGCGAACCTCGAAAAACATTCACAATATCAATAGTTTCCGGGACCGCCTGCAAATTAGGATAACAAGGTTGACCGCTAACCTCTCTCAATAAAGGATTCACCGGATAGACCCGATAGCCCCGGTTTCGCAAAAATTCAGCCACCATGTAACTAGGGCGCGCCGGTTTATTGGAATGACCATAAACGGCGATCGCCTCAGACTCCGCCAACACCTGAGCCATTACGGTATCATCTTGGTTGAGATCAAGCATATTCTGCATATCCTCATAATTTAGGGCCCATGGTAAACCCATCGCGGCGTTTTCCGCATCTGGAAAAGGGAAGATCTTGATTGAATCTAGTTGCTACTGGGAGTCGATAACCTTGAACCGATTTACCGATAATCATACCGAGCATCATACCGATAATAATTATGCCCCACCATCACCACCAGACCTAGATGGTTGGTGCTTACAGGGACGAGATCCTGAGTTTGTCCGATCGCTCATGCCAGTTTTGGGATGGTTTTACCAGCACTATTTTCGGGTCAAAATGGACGGCTGGCAGCATCTCCGAGATTCAGGCAGAATGTTAATTGTCGGTTCCCATAATGGTGGCTTGGCTGCGCCAGATATGCACATGGGTTTATATGGCTGGGCCGATCGCTTTGGCTGCGATCGCCCCCTCTATGGCTTAATGCACCCCAAAGTCTGGGAAATGTCCCCCCCAGTTGCTACTCAAGCCGTGCGGTGTGGTGCTATTCGCGCCCATCCCCGAATGGCGATCGCCGCCTTACAAGCAGATTATCCCGTTTTGGTTTATCCAGGGGGGCCAGAAGATGTGTTTCGCCCCCACAATATGAGAAATCAGATTTATTTTGCCGGGCGGCGCGGGTTTATTAAATTGGCCCTACGCACCGAGTCCCCTATTGTTCCCCTCATTTCCCATGGAGCCCATGATACCCTCATTGTCCTCGCTGATTGTTATCAACAGCTTAAAATCCTCCATGATTTGGGGATGCCTTGGTTACTCGATATTGACCCGGAAGTTTTCCCCATTTATTTGGGACTCCCTTGGGGGTTAAGTATTGGTCCTTTGCCGAATATCCCTTTACCAGGGGAAATCTATATTCGGATCTGTCAACCTATTGTCTTTCAACGCTATGGTCGAGAGGCGGCCGGCGATCGTGATTATGTCGAGTCCTGTTACCAATTGGTCAAAACTCAGATGCAACAAGAACTCGATCGCCTTGTCCTCCAGGTCGAGAAATCCTGAATCTCCCTCTCTGGATAGTTATGCAAATCTTAAATCTTTATTAATTTGGAAAACGGCGATCGACAAAAATTAACACCCCAAATTTAATCACACCAGCTATAATCCCCAATTTCCGCCCTTTCTACCTCAACTACATTGCTCAATAACCATGATTTCCGGTTCGGGATCAAGGTATACCTAGTTAATAGCTATTGCTACCCGGTTCAAAGTCTGGCATAATTGATCAGTAGCTAAACAGAGCGACCCGTTCTTTAAGTTTTTTTAACCTGCTACTAACCATCCGTTAAATATCTCCTCTGAATGTCGTGGTAATCTGGCTAAATCGTCAGGAATTACCCGATATTTTTGGGGTATATTAGCGCCAAATTTAAACCTAGTAAAAAAACCCATTTAAAATGTCTACCAAACAAATCATTCATTGTCCTAATTGCGGTTCCCACGCCGAACGCTATCACAGCCCTACACTCATTAAAACCCAGTGTCACACCTGTGACTATTTAATGATTACCTGTTCTGAAACCGGAAAAGTCGTCGAAGCCTACGCCCCTGGTCTATATGCCAGTGTATTGCAAGCCGTCAGCTAACCTATCCACTATTTTATGGCCACCCTGTTCCCAGGGTGGTCTCGTTGACAAAGCCTAATTAACTTAATATATTAAGAAATATTACTCATCTCCCTAAGACATATATGACTAATTCCATCGAAATCTATACTTGGAGTAGCTGCCCATTTTGTTTACGAGCTAAGGCTCTCCTCAAACGCAAAGGCTGGGAGTTTACCGAATATGTGATTGATGGAGATGAAGAAACTCGCGATCGCATGGCCGTTAAAGCCAATGGACGGCGTTCTGTTCCCCAAGTCTTCATCAATGGTCGCCATATTGGCGGCTGTGATGACCTCCACGCCTTAGAAGCCCAAGGTCAGCTTGATTCCCTACTTAGCGCTTAGTTAAACAAAACCCCCGACTCTGTACTACTCAGCAGCAGTCTGGGGTTCATCCTGATAACTTTTAAAATTATTGATGAAATTTGCTTTTATTATTGACCCCATCGCTAATCTAAATCCCGCCCACGATAGCACTGTTGCTATCATGGAAGCCGCCCAAGTAATGGGTCATGAAATTTGGATTACTCAAAGCCATCAACTAAGTGTCATTGCGGGGAAAGCCTGGGGAACCTTAACCTCCCTTCGTTTGACTCCTATTACCCGACGCGATCAGACTTGGGTGGTCCACTCCCCCTGGTTTGAGTTGGGCGCTTCCACATTACAGCCCTTAGAAGCCATGGATGCAGTGTTTATGCGGGTTGACCCCCCCGTAACTGTGTCTTACCTATATACCACTTATATTCTCGACTATATCGACCCCACCAAAACTTTAACCGTTAATGCTCCCCAAGGGTTACGCGCTGCTAACGAAAAAATGTATGCCCTCCAGTTTGCTGATGTCATTCCTAAAACTATTGTTAGCCGCGAAAAAAAGGTAATTCGGGAATTTGTCGAACATGAAGGCGCAGCAGTTTTAAAGCCTTTGGGTGGTAAAGCCGGTGAAGGTATTTTATTTCTGGAACCAGACGATCGCAACTTTAATTCCCTCGTGGAAATCAGCACCCGCCAAGGTGTTGAACCTGTCATGATTCAAACCTACTTACCCGCCGCCAAAGATGGCGATAAACGCATTATCTTGTTAAATGGTGAACCTATTGGGGCCGTTAATCGCATTCCTACTGGTAAAGAGTTTCGCGGAAATATGGCCGTCGGCGGTCGCGTCGCTAAAACTCAAATAAGCGATCGAGAGTTGCAAATTTGTCGCCGAGTTGCTCCGAAATTAATTGAAGCGGGACTATATTTCGTCGGTCTTGATGTCATTGGTGGTTATCTCACAGAAGTTAATGTCACCAGCCCCACTGGGATTAGGGAAATCGATTTACTAGACCATGTAAGTTTGGGTTCTCAGGTGATTGAATGGGTAACTTCTCAAGTAACCCAAATGATTCATCATTCCTGATACATTACCCCGTCGGTTGGCTTTTTCTTAGGGGTTGTGGAGGATAAAAAATTCATATCCATACCATTCGTGATATTCGCGATAGATTTCCACCTCCCGTTTTTCCAGGTCTAAAATTTTCAACGCCTCCTGATTATCTTGATAAATTCGATATAGATGATTAATCCGATCCTCCAAGGGGTTATAGTAATTTAACCACCCCCCCTCTGGTAGGGTGAATTGGTTAATTATTTCATATCCGCAATGACTGATAATCTCCGATAATTCCCATAGATTTTTCATGGCTGGATAATCAGCTTGCCAAAAATCATAAACCTCTGACGGCGGATTTTCCCGTAACCACACTAACTCACTCACCATCATATAACCACCGGATTTTAGATAGGATTTAAATTGCTTTAACCCCGCCTCAAAACCCATAATATACATGGAACCCTCAGCCCAAATAATATCAAAACTAGATGGCGGAAAATTTAGGGATGACATACTTTGATTTAAACAGGTTATCCTCTCCCCAAAACCTTCGGCGATCGCCTTTTGTTTAAGACTGTCTAAATAAGGTTGATGAATATCGATCGCCGTAATTTCTCCATCCGTTAATCTCCCTAATTCCAGAGTGGACGACCCCGGACCACAACCTATATCTAAAATCTTCGGTTTCGACAAACTTGGTATCATCCCAAATCCTTGTCTAGTATACTCATCACCCCCCGGACTTTCCCTTAATAAATCCCTGTGAATTTCCCAAAAAATCTCATTCATAGTTAACTTTTCGCCTGAAAATCTTTAAAAATTGTCTGAAACCCGTACATCAATCTATTGACATTATTAACATCACCAGGAATTATACCACACTCCCATTTTCGCTTCCGACTCGCTAACAACTTCCCCGCTACTTCTGACACACTATTCGACACAAAATAACAATCTCCCGCTACCCGTAACTCCGAGGCTAAAGACAAAAACGCTTGGGCTACTTCTGGCTGTAATTCGGAAGCAGAATATTCACAATTAACCCCCAATAAAATCCGCGCCGCGCGAGCTTCCCGCCCGTTATTTCGACAAGCATCTGCCTCCATTTTATATAATACGCAAATATCGCAATCATACAAAACTCGCAGCCGCCCGTGGACTTTCACCCCCATATGTATTTCTAAAGGTGGCTTATTGGCAAATTCAATCAGTGCGTGGGTGTAGGGCTGTGTTTTCTCATAGATTTGTCCGGGACGCTGACGAAATATTAACCTATCTGTGGCTTGTTTTGTCACATCCTTATAACTGACTTTACCCCCCTCATGTTTCGCCCCAGCTACGATGATATTAAATATATACAAAATAAACAGGTTCCTCAGTTGTTTATGTCTCCTGAGAGCGGGGTTAACGATCGCCTCTAAATTTACCTTGATTTCCGTCAACAATGATGGCTGATTTTTGGCGGAATTTACCCGCAACTTTCCTAGGGTCTTTCTGACCTGTTCAGCGGCGGCTAATCTTTCTAAAATTTCCGGCTGATAAAACTTGACAAATTCTGCCTTTTGTGCTAGGGTTGAATGCCAGGATATTTCTGATTTGAAATCTGTAGTCAGTCCTTGATTATCTAAGAGAGTGGCTATTTCTTGCTCCATTTCTACCCCAGAAATCACAGTGCGATCGATAGCATCAATCAGCATTAACAACTGTTCCTGGGGGCTATAATACGCCAATTTGAGGTCAGGGGATTTTCTCCCCATCACCATTTCCTCAACCGTTTTTCCGGCCGTTAAAATCTCCTCTACCTGTTCAGCGATCCATCCCAATTCTAACTGATTAAGTATTTCGATCAGTTCATCATAAATAGTCCCGCAATTATGTTCGTCCATACTGTTTAAAAACATAACAACCCCACACCTCCACCAGCACTATCTGGGAGGCGACTAATTATATTGTAGCTGATCAATTCAAAAATATGACTTAAAAATCAACTTTTTGGGTAAACCAAAACCCAGGACCCGCAAAAGTCGCCAGGGGTGGGGGTTTTGGTCTAAGTTAAAACTTAGGTTCAGCGGGTTGACTCTTGAGGAATTCGGTATTAACGCCAGACTCCCGCGTGAGAGCGATTTTACCAGTCCGAGAAATTTCGCGGATGCCAAATTTACTCAATACCTGAACGATCGCCACCATTTTACCAGGGTCTCCGACCACCTCAATAGTCAGGGAGTCATCCCCAATATCAACCACCCGCGCGCGAAAAATCTGAGCCAACTCAATAATCTCGGAACGAATAGCACTGTTAGGGGAGTTAACCTTCAATAACATCAACTCCCGTTCAACACAGGGAACCTCAGTAATATCAAGTACCTTGAGAACATTAATCAGCTTGTAGAGTTGCTTAGTCAACTGCTCAATAACGCGATCGTCCCCAGGGACCACCATAGTAATTCGGGAAACCCCAGATTTTTCAGCAGGTCCAACAGCCAGGCTTTCAATGTTAAATCCACGACGAGCAAACAAGCCAGCAATGCGCGTCAGAACACCCGCCTCATCTTCAACTAAAACAGAAAGGGTATGTTTCATCAAAAATTCTCCGAGAAACCCCCATCCTCGCGTAGCAGGTGGGGGAGGGATAGGAGCGGTGGTTGAGTGGGGTTCAATGCCCCCGAAACCACCAAGTTTGTACTACGCGCAATCAAAGAGACCTTAGAAGCGGTGAATTGACCCAACCGCTTCCAGTTTAGGTCGCTGACAGAAACCTGTCTGTGAGTGTCACCACTCACCCAGCCGACGACAACCCGACCTGCCATTTCAGCACGCACAATGTCGCCCTTCCTGACCCCATGCCGTGTGGTGGTACCGCCATATTTACGACGCACCCCACCTTTGGCCGGAACCATCAAGTGCAGTTGTCTACGAGAAATGGGAGGTCTGCGAATCACTTTAAAGATGGATGGTGTTAACTGAACCAAACCCTTCCAGGTATGACCGTGAGTGTTGGCAGTGTGAAACGGTTCATATTTGACGAACTCAGAACAGGCCAGAGTCAGTCCATCCACGGCATGAGTTTCAGGAGTTTGATCCGACTTGTCTTTTGACTTGACTAACCTTAACGCAGTCCTGAGATTAGCCGTTTCATACCCAAATTGAGTCTTAACCTGGGCTAGTTTTGACAACCAGCCCAGCATCACTTTTTGCCCCACCATTACAGGCGAGAAGGACTTGGACCCTTTTGCCTTTACATACTCATAGACGATCTTACTGACAGGGAATAGGCGGCATAGCTCCGTCACCACCCGCAATTCAAGTTGTCGGTTGGCTCGAATACTGGGAGGTAATTTGTTTTGTCTGCGGTTGTTAAAGCGCTTCTGCCGATGGGCACGCTKGGAATAGGCYMMMTTGCGGTTAATCCGTCTCCCACGCCTTCCACGCCKCATCATRCRACGTTGTTTCATTCGGTCTTTGACGGCTGGGAATGGGAGAACCAAGTGAGCCAGAAATAGGGTTGCCTTGGGTGATTGCACCCCAACACCGCTATACAGTTTCCCCGGGTCAACTCCAACCGCAATCGGTTGAGTCTCTTCCCCAGACGGTTGCTGAGTTAGTTGAACGTAGAACACTCCCAGGTCTGACCATTTTCCCACGGCTACCCCATCTCGAATCCAACGTCTTGCTCGACTGGGCTTGGTTGGCATTAATGGTTTCCCACTGGGGGATAAAACCGGAACTCGTAGCATGGTGATAAACCTCTTGCGAGTTTGAGTCTCTTCGCCCACCGAATCAAACATGGCTTGGCTTTCCCAACGCCCCTAACCAGGAGGCTTGCAGATAATCCGANCTAGAGAAGCAATCGGAAGTGCGTGGCATGATTCGGCTCAATGGGCTATTCAAAGTTTCAGCAGGGCCCGTTCCCCACTCTCCCACCTCGCGTTAGCAGGTGGGAGTTCTTGAAGTAATTGACGACTTAATATTGGGGTTTATATGCAACCATAGCCAGGTAACTCGAATCGGAAAAGCGATCCAAAGTTCCATATACCTAGCCACTGGGGCATGGTTTTTGAACATCTCTGAGAATTTTAGCTGATGCCGACCACAACTGAACCAAATTGGGGACTTTTCTTAGAAGTTCCTCAAAGCTGCTATCCCTCACCCCATCAGCGATGGAAGCATTTTTTGGAGATTTAGGGAGGCGATCGACAAATTTCGGCAAAAATTTTTGGAACCATCTGCCAACCCCCTCCGTCATTTTTGTAAGTATCAGCGATATAATTGGCCTATTACTGACAGTGCGATCCAAAATAAGGCCCAGGGCATAACCAACTTGCCCTACTTAAACGGAGACAGTTGGCCATTTACTGGAACCCAAGGAATTACAAACCTCAGAAATGTAGTGTTTGTAACTGTTCGCATATAGGGTGTTTAGAGGAGTTTCTAAGTTAAAATCGTTTCAGCCATTGCCAGGGTAACGATTATCTGTTAAGCTAGTTGTGATTTTTTGCGATCTCTCTATAATGTTGAGGAATTCTCTTAAATCATAGTTTGATCGGTAATATGGGCAAAAACCCCATCTAGTTCTAACAGACTTTTCCGGTCTTTTCCCATAACAAATAGGGAAAAGGCTTCCGGGTTTCGCTGGTATGGTTGAGAAATACTGAGTGTAAAAACTGGTTTGCCCAATCATCAGCTTTAGCCAAATTACCGTAAAATTACTCTAAATTTATCGGCAAACCTACCGAATATCCAGACTGCTATTGTAGAATCCCAATTGTCGAAAATTATTCATTTGTCCAACATTTCGTGAGGAGCACTTATGTCACAGGTAGTTGACCCCACCGAGTTTCAGGTAGTTTTTACAGCCAACGGAGCCGTTGTAGTCGGTAGTCCCAATCAGTCTAACCGCATTCGGGGAACTGCAGATGCTATCCGCATACAGGGTGGCGATATGGCGGATACCCTAACCGCTGGCGACAACCCCAACATGGTTATCTACGGCTTCAGCGGTAATGACTCAATAGTTGGTGGCGAAGGCGGCAACGAACTATATGGTAACCAAGGAAACGACACCATATATGGCATAGCAGGTAATAACCTAATCTATGGCGGTCAAGGTGATGACCTAATCTACGGTGGTGATGGTAATAGCAGCCTATCCGGTGACAAAGGTAACGATACCCTAGTCGGTGGTAGTGGCAATGACATCATGCGTGGTGGTGATGGAGATGATTTACTCATAGGTGGTGATGGTAACGACCTACTATTTGGGGAGCAAGGCAACGACACCCTCCAAGGTGGTCCCGGCAACGATACCATGTATGGTGGTCAAGGTGATGACCTCATCCAGGGTGGCGATGGCAATGACTTCCTAGCCGGTGACAAAGGTAACGACACCCTAACAGGTGGTGCCGGTGCTGATACCTTTGCTTTAACTGCTAATCCTAACCTAAGTCGCGATGTCATTACTGACTTCAATAGTGCAGAGGGAGACGTAATTGCTCTACGCGCTGGTGCCGGATATAACTTAGACTCCTTCCAAACTGTAGCCACTGCTGCAGACGCTGGTGGGTTAGGCGGTTTAGTTTACATCCAAAGCACAGGCGTTTTACTATTCAACGGCGAAGAAGTAGCCGAGTTCTTCGGTTCTCCAGATATTACAGCTTCCGATTTCGAGCTATTCTAAGGTTAAAATCCTTGGCGTAGGAGTTAAGTCGTATTGGTTCCCATTTTGGAATAGTAGATTGCTCCTCGATTCTCAATAGTAATTAATTTAAAAGTAGGGTTAGTAATAGCCCTACTTTTTTTGTGGCATTAATCACACAGCCTATAGCCAAAGGTATCAGGCAAAACGCTATAGAAAAGTATTGGACTGTTTTCCGGATGAATGGCCTCTCGCCTAGAGGATAGGAGTAGTTTGATCTAATGCTGAAAATGTCTGCACATGAGATTGAGGACATGACCTGATCAGATATTCTCAAGTCCGAGGCCATCTAACCATCAATACCCTTTTCAGCCTTTTTAACACGATTACACTCAATGGATGGTTTGACCTAAGCCATGAGCCTTTATAAAAGGAAAGTCCCTAACTATGTCACAGTTTATTGAAACCCCTCAAATTGAAGAATTGGCCGACGGAAGTTTAATCTTTCGAGGAGCTACCGACCAGGAAAATGTTTTTGATGGAGGGTCCGGTGATGATAGCATTACCGGCGGGAATAGTGACGACACTTTGTATGGCGGCCCCGGTAATGACACTATTGCTGGTCTTGGTGGTAATGACCTGATTTTGGGAGAAGAGGGTGATGATTCCCTTATGGGTGGTTCTGGTGATGATACTATCTATGGTGGCGAAGGAAACGATACCATCGACGGTCAAGAAAGATCAGGAATAATGGATGATTATTATGTTTGATGTATGGCGGCGGGGGGAAAGTTGTTAATGATGATGATCATCTTTTGGGGGAACAGGATCATAGCCGCCTGGGTGAAGGGGATGACAGCGCAAAATACGAGCGATCGCCATCCATCCCCCCCGAAAAATGCCAAAGCGATCTATTGCTTCCATAGCATATTCTGAACAAGTGGGATAAAAGCGACAAGCGGGAGGAAGCACCGGAGAAATCAATGACTTATAACCCCTAATCAAACCAATTAATATCCGTTTCATATCAACTATCCAACATGACAACTTGGGGAGCTAATAC
>NZ_PKGG01000598.1:0-375 GCF_046480465.1 Arthrospira sp. PCC 8006 | reverse complement strand
TGTTTTCGTAATTGGCAGTATTCACCCAAAGTTCAATTTGCGCCAAAACTTGGTTGGTAAAGCTATTACTCATCACAAAGGATGGATGGCCGGTAGCACAGCCTAAGTTTACCAATCTTCCTTGGGCAAGAAGGATGATGTCTTTGCCTGAAACGGTGTACTTGTCCACTTGAGGCTTGATTTCCACGTGGCTATCGGCATGCTGGTTCAACCAAGCTACATCAATTTCATTATCGAAATGGCCAATATTACACACGATKGTTTTGTCTTTCATCATACGGAAATGCGATTCAGAAACGATATTGCAATTACCGGTAGCGGTAACCACGATGTCGGCTTCGGGAATCGCGTTGGACATTTTTTTAACAGCATAAC
>NZ_PKGG01000149.1:0-13129 GCF_046480465.1 Arthrospira sp. PCC 8006 | reverse complement strand
AAAGGCTCTCCATCATCAAAAATCAAATCTGTGGGCGGCATGGGGGGTTCCCATTCCGTTTCCGTAGCAGTTTCGGGGCTAGTATTGGCAGTGAGTTCAACTGACATTTTCGGTTCCCCCCTCTCTCGTGTTTCTCAGTTGTTGATGATTATATCCCAAGCCGCCCATAGTCGCCTGGAACCACAGGCTCTCTCAGGGTTCGACTCCTTATGGTTCAATTAATGATAAGCCCTACTTATGACAGCCATTAAAATAAATGTGGCTCAACCCCTTTACAAACCTTAACAGAGTGTGTCATATTATAAACACGGTAGAAAAACAACTGCCGGATAAGTACCTCGAAAACTCAATAAAGCAATCATATCCAACATGACTACTACCATTCAGCAGCGCGAGAGCGCCAACGCCTGGGAACGGTTCTGTAGCTGGGTAACATCCACCAACAACCGCCTCTATGTAGGCTGGTTCGGTGTTCTGATGATCCCTACCCTACTAACTGCTACCATCTGCTACATCATCGCTTTTGTAGCTGCTCCTCCCGTTGACATTGACGGTATCCGCGAACCCGTAGCTGGTTCTCTGTTGTACGGAAACAACATCATCTCTGGTGCGGTTGTTCCTTCTTCCAATGCGATCGGTCTGCACTTCTACCCTATTTGGGAAGCAGCCAGCTTGGATGAGTGGCTCTACAACGGTGGCCCCTACCAGTTGGTAATTTTCCACTTCCTGATCGGTGTATTTTGCTACATGGGTCGTGAGTGGGAACTGTCCTACCGCTTGGGAATGCGTCCTTGGATCTGCGTAGCTTACAGCGCACCTGTTGCCGCTGCTAGTGCAGTATTCTTGATCTACCCCATCGGACAAGGTTCTTTCTCCGACGGTATGCCTCTGGGTATCTCTGGAACCTTCAACTTCATGTTGGTATTCCAAGCAGAACACAACATCCTGATGCACCCCTTCCATATGCTGGGAGTTGCCGGTGTCTTCGGTGGTGCTTTGTTCTCCGCGATGCACGGTTCTTTGGTAACTTCTTCCTTGGTGCGTGAAACCACCGAAATCGAATCTCAAAACTACGGTTACAAATTCGGTCAAGAAGAAGAAACTTACAACATTGTGGCAGCTCACGGTTACTTCGGTCGCCTGATTTTCCAATATGCTTCTTTCAACAACAGCCGTTCCCTGCACTTCTTCTTGGGTGCTTGGCCGGTAATCGGCATCTGGTTCACCGCTTTAGGTGTATCCACCATGGCCTTTAACCTGAACGGTTTCAACTTCAACCAGTCCGTAATGGACTCGAGCGGTCGGGTAATCAATACCTGGGCTGATGTCATCAACCGGGCTAACCTGGGTATGGAAGTAATGCACGAGCGCAACGCTCACAACTTCCCCTTAGATTTAGCTTCTGCTGAGTCTGAGCCTGTAGCTTTGGTTGCACCTCAAATCGGCTAATTTATAGCTTCGATTCAATCAAGCGCCTCCCACACGGGGGGCGCTTTTTCGTGCTTMAATTTACTGACCCACATTCAAGACATCTTCATAAATTTGCGCCACGGTCACAGTTAGCCCCACAGATTCCCAGGTTAACTSATTRTCTTYTCCTAAGATTTGAACTGTCCAACTCCCCGGAGTCTCTTGACGATAGACTTCCACTTGCATAACATCTTGAGAGACTAAAACATATTCCTTCAAAGTTTCTAAGGTTTGGTAGTTCATTAATTTTTCTCGTCGGTCAGTGCTTTCGGTACTTTCTGACAGCACTTCAATAATTAAGTTAGGTTGTGTTTTGAAGTATCGGTGATTATCTTCGGGGTTACAAGTCACGAGTAAGTCAGGGTAATAAAAAATATCGTCTTGAACTTTTACTTTCATATCAGACATGAATACCCGACAGGAACTCCCCCGCAGATGAGAACGTAATAAGGTAYAAAGATTAACGGCAATGAGATTGTGTTCTTCACTAGCACCCGCCATAGCAAACACATAACCGCCCATATACTCATGGCGAATGGTGCTTTCGGCTTCAGCGATGATATAGTCTTCAACGGTAAACAGGGGTAAAGGCGATCGCATTTTAGGGATTCTCCTAGTTTTTCTATTTCAACTATTCTAACTTAGCTTAAATTTAAGATACTGTTGCCAAATCGGATGCAGTTGAAACATTCCTCGCTCTCCCTCTGATATTTTTTCTAGCAACCCCCGTCTAACTAAAGATTGGATGGCTGACCATAATTCAGATTGGCATAATTCAGGATTAGTGGGTTGTTCAAAAAGGGCGATCGCTTGATTTTTTCGGAAACCAGAAATCACCTGTTGTTCTAAKTMYGATAATCGTTCTAAMTGAGATTCTAAAATTGGTTCTAAGTCACCTAAAAAGATATCCTCGCTGTAGCTTAAAAATAGGGAAACGCTACCATCAAATAGTTCGACTATGGTTGAGGCGATGATATTTAACCAGGTAGGATGTCCTTGATAGAGGTTGATTAATTCCGGCCATTTGTCGGAGTCGGTTAATTGGTGCGATCGCAAAATTTTCTCAGCATCGGCTGATAATCCTTTTAGGTGTAACGTGCGGGTGGAGTGTTTTTCSGCTTCTAAGGTAGCAATTGCTCTAGGTTTTTCCCAACTGATGAGAATCACGCAACTTTGATGATGGTTTTTGGCAATTTGCCGAAAAAATGTCCGGTATTCTTTATAGTCTGTCAAGTATTCTCCCGCTAATTCACCGCTTTTAAAAAGATTGTGTAGGTCATCCAATATGACTAAACAACGGGAGTGACGCAAATAATCAATTATTGTGGGCAATGAAGGCTGTTGGGACTGGGCAAAAAATTGTTGAAGTTGGTTTTTTAAGGAGGACAGAGTAGGGCGATCGCTCAAACTTCGCCACATCATATAGTCAAATTCAGTTTTTATTTGTTCTATGAGTTGGCGTGTTAATAGGCTTTTGCCAATGCCACTTAATCCATAGATGGTAATTAGGCGGGTATGGTCTTTTAATATCCACTGTTTTAGGGTAGTTAGTTCGGAAGTACGGCTATAAAATTCAGTCAGGTCTGGTGCGTCGGTTAAGTCGATAATCGGTGAAGAATCTTGAGGTGTGGGAGAATGAGAAGAAGAGAGATCGGAGGGCGATCGGTGTTGAGTATCTTTAATAGTTTGGATAAACTGACCAACAATGTTAATATCAATTTCTTGTAATACACAATTGCCACACTGGGAAATTTCAGAAACCCTATGTTTTTTATCTATCTTGGAACGAAAATTATATTTATTCAGGTCTTCCCCTAATTCATCCCGCAGCTTATCCCATAACTTAGCGGCTTCTTTCTTAACGTGAGATTCACGACAATTATTATATTCTTTAGCAATTTGAGCATATTTTTTTCCTGACCACACACCCTTGAGTATGGCTTCCTCTATAGGCTTGAGAGGTTCGCCGGTTTTCTCAAGGATCAGCTTTTCAGCCCACTCTAACACTTCTTCAATATTTTTCATCAGTAAAAATACAGAGACTTAATCTTAAAGCAAGAACTATATACCACCAAATCCTACTTTGTCAATCACCGGGAACCCAATCCCACTAAATCCTACTAATTTTTTTTTCAGGGTACTGGGGAAAATTGGGTACTAAATACTACTTTCCAGAGTTGATTACTTTCGCTGATTGATATAGATTAAGATAGTATAGAAGCCGTACAATAGTAATTTACACCTGTTGAAAACTATTCCGCTAAAAAACCACTAGCTGCAATAGGTGGATTTTATTGTCATGTTCTATCGGATATCCTACGTTGTGTGAAACATCGCGTAGGAAATATTCTAAGTTTACGGAAATAGGGCTAAAGCCATGTCTCAAAATACTGTTAATCCCGTTCTAGATTTGTCTCAGCCTCAATCGGAGGAATTAGAAAGCACTCAGCCGCAAGAATCGGTATCCAGCACCCTACCTTCACAGGAAGAGTTTTTTAGTTTGATTGATGACGAGCGGAAGTTGACTCAGGATCATGTCCTTCCCTCAGAAGGCGAAAGTACCGTTCCTGGATATTACGTTTATCACAAATACAATAAGGGTACTTAGACAGCGCCAGTTCTTTTGAGTTAAGGATAGCAAATCTGCAATTAGAGATTAGATTGATATCTACAACTCAGAATAACTGCTCGATCGCCTCTCGGACAAATAGCCCCATCCCTCTGCAAATAAAATTTCTTCTATTAGATTCCTTCTACTAGACTAAACTCGTTTTGTTTGAGAGGCCAAAAAACTCGCCGTGAGTTTGGATAACCTAACGGAAGCGCCAAGATGAAAACTTTACCTGACAACACGGTTAGCAGTAGTTATTCCGCCATCAATCGTTCGTGGGTCAGTCTCCGAAACGTTCACGAACTTCATATCGAGCTAACTAATGTCTGCAATTTACATTGCAGCTATTGCTATGCCGAAGTAAAAACTCCAGGAAAAGAAGTTCCTTTATTTGATATCGATACTTTCGCGATCGCCATAGAACGAATCGCTGAGTATTCGCGAAAATCTCATATTGAACTAATCTTTCACGGTGGAGAACCATTGCTTCAAAGCGATCAATGGTACGATAGAGCCTGCACTTTAGCCGTCAAAATCCTGGGAGACAAGGGCAAAACAGTAGACTTTGGTTTGCAAAGTAATTTAACATTACTAAATGACGAGCATATTGATGTATTTGCGCGTCATGGAGTTAAGATTGGGACATCCATAGACGGCCCAGAAGCTGTACACAATCAGGTGAGAGGTGGCTTCAAAAAGACGATTCATAACTTAAAGCGGTTGCGGGAGAGAGGTATTTTTTCAGGGGCGATCGCCGTTATTCATCTTCACAATTGGACATTAGTTCCCCCAAATTTACGAAACTTTCTACCAACTAGGAATTACAGCTTTTCACCTGAATATTGCCTCGGCAGTGGGACACGGAGTTGGTGCCACACCTTTAACCGAGGAGCAAATATTTAGAGTTCTTAAAGATAACTTAGATAGTCTCATTCGCTATGAGGGGTCAATTGTAGAGACGCGAATGTTAGCCAAAATCCAGCGTCATCTAGCTGCACCTTCTGCTAAAGAATTTCTGGATCAGTTAAGGTGTGATAATCCCTTTTGCCATGCTGGAATTAACATGATTGTTGTTAAGGAAACTGGCGAAGTTTATCCTTGTGGTTGTGCTGGTTCTAGCGGAAATGTCCAAAGTTACTTACTAGGAAACATACTCGATCCAGATGGGTTCGATCCAGATGAATGGAAGCAGAAATTACATGGCTTTCATGGGAAGACAGATAAATATGAAAAAGATTGTCGGACTTGTCCCGCGAAATTTGTTTGCGAACATGGTTGTCCAGCATTTGATTTGAACGATTCGGAAACTCCAGAAAATCATTGTGGCGCAACTAAGCGATTTGAACGTTATCTTCGCACCTTGCCTTTAGAGGCGATCGAGCAAGTAGCACAGATGAGTCCCCAAATGGCTAAAAGTAAAAAGGCTGCTGACATCATGACTAACTGGCAATAGGGTCTAAACGCAGTAACTTTTCGCCCCAAAATTAACATCTCAAAAAATCAAAAACATCAATTTTAGGTAGATTCCATGAATTTGATTGTTATTGACAAGTGTAGCAATTACTGTGCTTACTGTTTTACCTCCACCGAAATGGGTAAGTCAGGAAAAAAGACAGCTTTAACTCGTGAAGGTATCGAGCGGGTTGTGCAGTTTATCAGTCGCAGTGGTCCTAATTTTCGTCTGAATATTATCGGAGGTGAACCTTTTTTATATAAAGACCTGGTTTATCTCTTAGAAAAGTCGATGGCTGAACCTGCTTTGGGTGATGCCACTATTTTTACGGGAGGTATCTGCAATAGCAATGAAATTCTCAAACTGAAACCCTATCGCGATCGCCTTAGCCTGCTAGTTAATCTCAACGAACGTCGGGATTATCGCCGAAACACTGAATACGAGTTAGTCTTGCACAACATTGATGTTGCTCTTAACCTGGGCATTCCTGTTAACATCGGCTTCAATATTTGGCGTCAGGATTTCAACTATCAAGAAATTTTAGATGTGTGTGAATCCTTTGGCATTGAATACTTGCGCTGGACAGTTGCCTATCCAGAACTGAACCCATCGCCGGAAGTCCAAGTATTGAGTCCATCGGAGTATCACGCTGTAGCCCCAAGAATAGCTGAATTTCTGGAAGCAGCCTACTGGCAACACATTCAAGTCTATCTCGATTGTCCGCTACCTAAGTGCTTTTTCACTTCCGAACAACTGGGTCGAATTCAGTTAACACAGCCCAAAAGTGCTGCCTTTCGTTCTTGTGGCCCGGTTATTGATGTGAACCCAGCCCTAGAAGTTTTTCGGTGTTATGCGTTATCCGATCTGGAACGAACCCAACTGACAGATTTCGATAACTTCTCGGAATTAATGGCTTATTACAAACGGGTCATTGATGAAAAATACGATCGCCCGCAAGTTTACGATCGCTGTGATACCTGCGAATTTGCCGAAGACCGTTCCTGTTACGGTGGCTGTATGGCTAATAGCGCTGAATCGATCGGCGGACGGGAATCCCAAGAAACACTGCTCAAAATAGCATACCAAGCCATCCAGCAAGGGCGAGGTCAAGAGGCAGAGGTCGCACTCAAAAAAGTCTTTCGCAAAGATGCGGGTGTTTCGTTACTTTGGGCGCACCGCTGGAATATTGATGGGGATATTTCCCAAGCGAAAGTTTTTGCTCGCCAAGCGGTCAATCGCAGCCGTACAGTCCAAATGCGTGAAATGGCGACAACTTTGTTGCAGCAACTTTCCGCAAGCGGACATAAACAGAAGCGGGAATTGCTCAACCAGCCCTAACTCATAGAAATTAAAATGCAAATCAAAGTTGGCAATATCGAGTATAACTTGCCTGATGAGGGGGGGATGGCTGCGGCTATTTTAAAGTTGATTAACACTGAAGAACAACGAGTTTTAACTATTCGCAAATGTGGAGTCAAAGCCGAGGAGTACATTCTGATTCATCTGGTGAGAATGTATATTCTGCGGTGGGTGCTGCCCGTGATTGAAATAGAACACAGTGGATGCCTGGATGTCAGTCTTGTACCAGAGATGCAAAAGCGTTTCTGGCTTTGTATGTTTGGGCGATCGGTGGATGACCTCCACGATCGAGATAGTGCTTTTTTTTCCGTGTCTGATTCAATTCTGTTAACAGCAATTTATAGTAGTCTGCTCAATTTTCAACCATCCACAGCAGAGGGAAAGGATCTGCTTAAGCGAACGGCCAAATCTCTGTCTCCTTGGCAAGATGAACTGACCGCAGCTAGTCTAACAATGGAGTTGATTGGCCAGGATTTATGCCACAGAGTTGCTTATTTTTTATCCTCACCATCCGTTGGCGATCGGGCGGCTAAACTTGTGCAATCTTATATAGGAGTTTTGCTAGGAAGGTGTGACCTTGATGACTGTCTTGCTGATGGGGCAACAGGATTACAGTCCACAGCAATTAGTCGATCCCTGCATCAAAGTGTGGCCGACCCAGAAGGAAAAATACACCTAAATTCTCAATTGTTGGAATGGTATCTGTCCACAGAAAAAATGATTCGTCAAGAGGCAGATTTTCTGATGATTAATTTGGAGAAATTTGGTGCTAACTATGCAGCCAGCGTCGTCAAAGATACATTTCGACAGTCGCCATTTAATTGGATGCCAGCCATTAATCATCCCCGATAAATTTACCCATGATTACCATCCGCAATCCCATACATATTCAGACCAACGATGAGGTTAAATCATCACTCGATCGCATTCAGTATTTTTTGAGTGCCGACGCAGTTATTCCGTGCCAACCAGGGATAAAAATTGACGATATCTTTCTAGTCGGGCCGCGTCATAACCAAACGATAACCACTGTATTAAAGCAGCTTGGTTGCCCAAAGAAAGAAAACATTTCTGCTGACACAAATATCTTAGCTTGGGGAGTCTGGATGCCTCGGTCATCAAAGCAATTAGATGCTCCTGTAGTTCAGATTTTCCGTTTGGTAGCAGGATTAGGCGATCGCCCAGTTTTGATTTCAGATAATCAACTAGAGCCGGGAGAGCTAATTGTGGTAACAGAAGATTGTCATTCTTTTGTCACCTTACGTCCCTACCAGGGAGAAGATTTGCCACCAGACATACAGTGGTTCGCTTGGGTCGGTAATCGCCAAAATCCACTCCAAGAAAAAAGCACACCTTCAGTGACTAAAAGCCGGATCGCTGAACCCTTGACATCTTCAGTTAATCCAGGCCCTGTAATAAGTGCATCATCTCCTTGGTTGACGGACTCTAGCCCTAATGTTCAATTTAATTTAACTCCCGAAACACCATCCTTTCAACTAACGCCCATGCTGCCTCCAGAAGAATTCGAGGCACTGGCAAAAGCAATGACATTAGCGCCTTGGACTCGAAGAATTGGAGATATTTACAGCCAAGATAGTTTGGATATTGCGGTTTGGAGTCAAACCTGTGGCTGTCCCGAAATTGTTAAAACGCTGATGCAGCGTCTTCAAAAGCCGGAAATGGTAGAACAAATAACTCGCTTGACCGGGGTGTCTGTAACGGCTCAAAGAGAGATATTTTCCTATCGCCTTCGAGAAGGAGAACGAATTCTCAACCATGCGGATGGAACTTGTAACGGGCAATTGATAGTAAGAATTAACTGGTTGCTGCAAGTACCTGGATCGCCCCTCCGTAAGTGGGATTTTCGCTTTTGGCACCCGGATCGTCCAGAGAAACCCCCGATTGTTTACCCTTCTTTGCCGAACCAGGCTGTGATTTTTTTGATGGGAAAAGATACGCCCCATGATATCACACCCATTCCTAAAAACTCTGGCGTTAGAACCAATATTATTATGACATTTGGACACAGAAAGTAAAAATATCACAATTAATATATGACAAAAGCTATTGACAATAGTAGTAAATAAGTTAACCCCCCTTGTAATTACAGCAAAGAATCCATGATTTACACTTTATTAGATTTTCTGTTAAACGGATTAAAATCCCAATGGCATAATGTGAATTTTTGGGGGATAGCCATCACAGCTTTAGGCACCTTTTTCACAATCCTGTTTTACTGGCAACAAAATTACAGAGCGCTTTCTTTTGAGGTGATATCTTCTGAACCTCTTCCGAAAAGTAGCCCGGTCAAAAATCAAGACATTAAAGTAGGAGACATTCAAATCATTAATGGTGGCGTATTAATTGTTATTCTGCGTAACTCAGGTAATCAACGGATTAAACCAGAAGACTGCAAGTCACAAGTAGAATGGCCGATTCATTTGAGTGGCTTTGATAAAAGCAATGCTCGCGTGATTTTAGCTTATGCAGAAACCAATGATGGGGAGGAAATAAAAGTTCAAATTACCAAAGATAAAAATCAATGGCTAAATATTGAAATTAATAAAAATAAGTTAGATTTAGAGCCAGGAGATTATGTCATAGTCAGAATTTTAGTGGACTGCCCCGAAAAATATCAAATATATAACTTGAGAGAAACCATTGAAGTAAGTCAGCTTAAGATAGCAGGACTGCCTAAAAAGCTTTCACCCAGTAGCTATACAAGCTGGCTAAAAGTGGTGGTTGAATTAAGCATTTTACTCATGTTGTGCTGGCCACCCTCGGCAACTCAAATTTTAATTGATACAACAAATTTAAATAGCCTGCAACTGTCCGGGCAACGTCTTTACTTATCGGGTACGGGTTGGTGGGGCATCACTTGCAGTTATTTATTATTCTTCTTGCCTATATTAATTCTATTAGACTTAAGTAAGAAAGGTTTTTGGGGCTGGTATTTAGTCAAGATGATGATTGGTAAATTCAAAAAACAGATTCAGATTTAATTAAAATGAATATCAAAAAAAGGCAAGATATAATGGAAAATATATTGCACGATAGTCTCATAGAAGCTTTAGAGGCAAAATTAACCGCATTTATGTCGGCAAAGCCATATCCTCACTGTGCAGGAAATCAATTAGTTGGAAAACACATAGACTGTTTTGAGGCAGCGATAAAAACAGTACCTATGCGTCGCCATTTGGCAGACTTTTACTCTCAATACGATGCCGTATTGTCTCCTGAAATAGCCGGGAATAATTCGGTAATTCAAGCGCTAATTGCTGCACCTAAGTGCCAAGATGTCCTTGAAATTGCTTCTATTTTGGCGGGGAGTCGCTGTACCGAGAGTCTGGTAGTAATTCACTATCTGGGCGATCGCGATGAAATTGAAATTCATAATGATGCAAATGACCACGGGGAGAAACTACGTTTGTGCTGGATGCTGGGCGAGAGAAACTTTTCAGGTGGCGAATTTTGCATTCACCCTAACGCCAAAGAAATGCCGATTAAGCGCATTCCTCACCAGCGAGATAGCTGGGTTTTATTCCGAATCGGCAATAACTCCTACCATTCTGTAAGTCAGGTGCATTCTGCCACCAAAACTGAGGGTCGGTGGACTGTTATTTTCACTTGGGGTGCCCGCACAGAATCCCTGAACTTGAATCATTGTGATAACAATAAATTATTGGAGGAATATGTGTAATGAGTCAATATATGTTTGAACTTCAAAATTTATTTCCGGGCAGTGAAACTGAACTGCGTTCCCAATTTGAGTCTGCTCTTCCTTATCCTCATGCTGTGCTGCCCAATGCTATGAATATAGAGTTTGTTCAGCAACTTTTCGATGCACTTAACGCTTTACCTTTTCGATGGCTGCGAGTGAAAGAAGCATTTTATGAACACGAAGTTTGTAACCTTTTAACTGTAGCTTCGATTTTCGGCGGTGTATTTAACGACCTAGTACAAACTTTACAAGAACCTACCTTAGTCACCCGTCTTTGCAATTTTGTGGGTTCTCCCCCAGCTACCCTTGTTAGTTTGACTGGACACCGACTCTATGATGGAGATAAAATTGGCACTCATAGCGATCAAAACCCCTTCGGTGAGACTTTTCGCTTACTTTTATTTCCCGATCCAAAACCTCAATTTTCGGGAGGTGTGCTGTTACTACAGGAACAAATTGAGGGTAAAATGATAACGCGATCGCAAGTTTCATATCTTCCTTTCCAAGTCTACTTATTTCGATTTAGCCCTCACTCTCACCATGCTGTAACCCCGGTACAAGTGCATAACACCGGAGCCAATAGATTAACAATACTAGCTACTTATGGAACTCAGTCTGTGTAAAATAATTTTTGGAGGCATGGTATGAATAGGACAATTCAGACTGATATTCGAGGAAAAAATGTCTGATATATGAAGATAATTTTATTGTTTAATTAATGAATGAACGAACTATTACCGTTCCTTTAGCTTGGTTTCCTCGACTATTAAAAGCTACTCCCGAACAGTTAGAAAATAGGTGATTTTTGGCGGCGGTTCTGGGATTCCTTGGGAAGAAATTGATGAGGATCTTAGTACCGAAGGATTATTACGCGGTTCTCCCGCGCCTCGGAAGAAAACGCGATTATAAGACAAGAAACCCGGTTTCTTTAACAAACCAGGTTCTGCGTTTCTGGACAATTTCCAGGCTGAAAAGACAAGCCAGATCGCCTCCAGAGGAGTTTCTCCCATTTCAGGTTTCCCGGTTCCAGATTTGGCGGCTATCTATTGGTATCAAAAAAGTAAAATTCCTCACGACCAAGCCGTGCAAATAGCTGGTTTAAATCGTCGCGACTTGCTGAAGGCTTTAACCCGCGAAAAAGTAGATATATTTGCGATCGACTTTAATCACCTACAAAGGGAGCTTGAGCGTGAGTAATTCCTGGTATGGTTGCTGCTCAAGGGGGAACTATATCTATAAGTATTTAAGGTAGATGTTGCGCGATCGCCTCTTTTATAGTTCCTCTGGATCTAAACCGAGCGATCGCAACCTTTGCGCCAGACGTTCAGCCCGTTGTTCGGCCGCTTCGGCTCGTTGTTGGGCGGCCTCTTCGGGTAACAAGACTAAATTACCTTCCGTATCATAAAACCGCAGCCAAATTGCCTCCTCCCGGTCAATCGTTCCCGACCAAGTTCCCAGCCAAAAGCCCAAGGTATCACACCATAGCCATCCGCGAGCGTTCGGCTCTAAAAGCTGATAACCTTCCGAACTATGCAAATGCCATCCTTGAAAAGCATTGGCTTCAAAGGGGTCAAATACAAAGTAATCTGGTGTCCGAAATGTCCGCTGATACAGATCCTTTTTCTTCCCTTTATCGACTCTGGCGGTACTCGGCGACATCAACTCCACAATGACATCTGGGTAGCGTCCTTCTTCCTGCCATACTACCCAACCCTGTCGCTCCTTAGTACCATCTACATCTAACACGGCAAAGAAATCTGGGCCGCGAAAATCTCGGTTCCTAGCCTGTTCGCTGCTATAGTAAATAAACATATTCCCGCCTGTGTAGAAATCATGGCGATCGCTCCAAGCCTGTTGCAATGACCGGATCAGGACGTTCATGGCAATGCGGTGACGGTTACTTTCCAAAGGCTCTCCATCATCAAAAATCAAATCTGTGGGCGGCATGGGGGGTTCCCATTCCGTTTCCGTAGCAGTTTCGGGGCTAGTATTGGCAGTGAGTTCAACTGACATTTTCGGTTCCCCCCTCTCTCGTGTTTCTCAGTTGCTGACGATTATATCCCAAGCCGCCCTAAGCCGCCTGAGACCACAGCCATGATAAGCCCTAGTTATGACAGTCATTAAAATAAATGTGGCTCAACCCCTTTACAAACCTTAACAGAGTGTGTCATATTATAGACACGGTAGAAAAACAACTGCCGGATAAGTACCTCGAAAACTCAATAAAGCAATCATATCCAACATGACTACTACCATTCAGCAGCGCGAGAGCGCCAACGCTTGGGAACGGTTCTGTAGCTGGGTAACATCCACCAACAACCGCCTTTATGTAGGCTGGTTCGGTGTTCTGATGATCCCTACCCTACTAACTGCTACCATCTGCTACATCATCGCTTTTGTAGCTGCTCCTCCCGTTGACATTGACGGTATCCGCGAACCCGTAGCTGGTTCTCTGTTGTACGGAAACAACATCATCTCTGGTGCGGTTGTTCCTTCTTCCAATGCGATCGGTCTG
>NZ_PKGG01000108.1:0-17035 GCF_046480465.1 Arthrospira sp. PCC 8006 | reverse complement strand
GTGCTGAAATGGCAGGTCGGGTTGTCGTCGGCTGGGTGAGTGGTGACACTCACAGACAGGTTTCTGTCAGCGATATCAACTGGAAGCGGTTGGGTCAATTCACCGCTTCTAAGGTCTCTTTGATTGCGCGTAGTACAAACTTGGTGGTTTCGGGGGCATTGAACCCCACTCAACCACCGCTCCTATCCCTCCCCCACCTGCTACGCGAGGATGGGGGTTTCTCGGAGAATTTTTGATGAAACATAACCCCAACCCCACTTCGGAGTTCTCGGAGTCGGCGGAGGAAATTCCTAATCAATTTGATATCATTGTGGTGGGAAGTGGTGCGGCTGGACTCTATGCCAGTCTTTGCCTTCCGCCTCATTTCCGCGTCGGTTTAGTTACTAAAGATAGTCTGGGAAGTGGCTCTAGTCCCTGGGCTCAGGGGGGCATTGCGGCGGCTATTTATCCCCCAGATACGCCACAATTACACCTAGAGGATACCTTACAGGCGGGGGCGGGATTATGCGATCGCCAAGCTGTACAGTTTTTGGTAGACCATGCGGCGGAGGCGATCGAGTTTTTGGTGAATTTGGGTGTGGACTTTGACCGCGCTGGAGAAAAATTAGCCACTACCCTAGAAGCGGCCCACTCTTGTCCCAGGGTTCTCCACTCCCGCGACACTACGGGAAGGGCGATCGTTGATGTCCTCATGGCTACGGTATTAAAACGCCCTAATATTCAGGTGGTTTCTGGGGCGATCGCTTTAAGTATATGGCCAAATCCTCAAACTGGGCGTTGTCAGGGTGTTAGTGTCCTGTATCAAAGTCAAATTCGCTGGCTACAAGCTAAGGCTGTGGTATTAGCCACTGGTGGCGGCGGTCAAGTTTTCGCCAAAACTACTAACCCTGAAGTTAGCACCGGAGATGGCATTGCGATCGCATGGCGAGGGGGGGCTGCTGTCCGAGATTTAGAATTTTTCCAATTTCACCCCACAGCCTTAATGAAACCCGGCGCACCCCATTTTTTAATTAGTGAAGCTGTGCGAGGAGAAGGGGCTCATTTAATCGATCGCCAAGGGCGGCGTTTTGCCTTTGACTATCACCCAGCCGGGGAATTAGCCCCTAGAGATGTCGTCAGTAGGGCGATTTTTATGCACCTACAAAAAACCTCAGATCACCCCGCTGAGGATAATGTATATTTGGATATGCGACCCATACCACCAGATAAAATTCGCCATCGTTTTCCGAATATTATTAACGTCTGTAAAAATTGGGGCATTGATGTCTTTAATGAACCTATGCCTGTAGCCCCTGCTGCCCATTATTGGATGGGAGGTATTACCTGTGATTTAATGAATCGTACCTCTATGCCAGGGTTATATGCCATTGGAGAAACTGCCAGCACGGGAGTTCACGGCGCTAACCGTTTGGCTAGTAATTCCCTATTGGAATGTTTGGTTTTTGCTTCTCAATTATCCAAAATTGAAATAGATTTGACTGACCATGAATATATCGATTATACACCTTCGATGATATTGGTGCAAGGTAAATCTGATTATGCTCAAGAATTAGAGAAAATTGAGGAAATTCGCCACAGTTTGGCGGCTTTGATGTGGGAAAGTGCCGGAATTTGTCGGACCCAAACCGTCCTAGAAGCAGCTATCCCGATTATTTTTAATTGGCGCAAGCAGTTGCAAAAATTAGAAATCAGTAAATATTTACTGACCATGAACCCTTGGCAAAATATGCAGTTATCATCTCCTGAAGCTGGCAAAACTTTAAAAGCCTTGGCGGAAACTTTCAACCTGTTAGATATCGGATATTTGATTCTGCAAAGTGCCGCCTATCGCCAGGAAAGCCGAGGGGGACATTACCGCCTAGATTACCCAGAAACTAGCCCAGATTGGCAAATTCATACTGTGAATAAGGTTAATCTACCGAGAAAATGATTAACCAGGATTAGCCCTCCCATTAGTAGGAGAGGGTTAATCCATAGTGATACTAATTTAGGAGTCGATTAATCTTGGGCGGTCACATTCTCATAAACACCCTTATCTCGCTTGACTAGCTTGGTAAACCCCGCATTTCTGTAATCAGCATTAGAAGTGGGAATAGACAGCATGGGTGAACCCAACAGGCGACGGACGGGTGCATCTTCTGGGGTATCCCCCACTTCACAACCCGCTAACTGACAAACCTCGCCCCAGGTTTTCACCTCCCGATTGATACTGTGCATAACCTCAATCTTGCGGTTATTGCTAGGACACAAATAATCGTAGATTGGCATAGCAGTTTTCTCAAACAGATAATATCAAAAAGCCCTCTGTTCATTTGTACCATAAAAACTTAAAATTTACATAAAATTTGAACGACACGGCCCTATTGATGATAAGCTATCTCGTAGCGATGAAGCCCCACCGGGGTCAGGGATGATTTCTAACGGACTCTGGTGGGTCTCAACCCTGGTCTGGTTGTCTGAGATCTAGTTTTAAGGAGAAGTTTACATGAGTGATTTTAAGCCTACCCCGGAGACGGATTTAACCACTACTCAATTATTAGACCGATATCACATTAATGATACTAGCCTCCTGAGAACCTGGGCAACACTGCACGGATTAAATGGCAATCGTAGCACCTATTCCCCTCAAGAAATAGATTTGCTTGATCATGTTCATCATCACCTTCATAATTTGGGGATGACTATTGATGAATATCAAAATTTACTTAACCGTCGTCCTTCTCGTCCCACTTCTGAACCTCCACAACCTGTTAATAATTCCTATACTCCCCCTAATTCATCGGCGGAAACTACCGCTCAATCTGATGATGAAATCGTGGATGGTGCGGCGGCTACCGTTGACCTATTAATGGCTCAATATTCCGAGGCGATCGAATGTGTGGGAGAACGCATTGCTGAACACTTTATTGATGAATTAGATGCCTCGGTTATGCGACATTTGGCGAAAAAAGTCCAAGAACGTCAGGCGATGAAGTCTAGTCAACCTAATCGTTTTTTGCGGACTATTAAATCGGTTTTAAAGCCTAGCCAGAATCCGATGTTAACTGATGGTAAATCAGAACAATCTCCCTGGGAGATGGAAAGTAATCATCGTTTAGGATAAGTTCTGATTAATCAGGCTGATATCCCTAAAAGCGTCGATGGGGAATTGGCATAGTAGACCATCGATTGGTCTGCTTTTCTAAACGCGCTAATCTCCAGATTTTGCCTTGGGCTTGTCTTTGTAGGTAAATCTGAAATCGGTTGTGCTGTTCCCGCCACCAGCGATCGCTAAATTTTACACTTAGGTTATAGGTTCCCTCAACCTTAAATCCTGGCAGGTTGTTAATCATTATTGGTTCCATATTCGAGATGTTTACCCGTGTGATTTTAAATGATTGGGGGGAACTAGCAAAATCAGATTGTAACTTGAGTTGTCGATGGATTTCTTGGATCTGTATGGTTAAGCCTTGTTGCACTAAGGTGGGTGTTGGTGTTATCCCCAGCGGAGAACATCCCCATAATATCAATGCTAATAAAGAGATAATTACAGTGGGGAGAAACTGCAACGGAAAACGGGTCAATTTTTTAACCAACAGGCGATCGCTCATTTTAGCCAACAACTTCTGAATACCGTTTACAGGCTGGGAATTACAGCCCCATTATATTTACCTTGACAATTGCCTGAAATTATCTTATCATATAATAGTCATAATAATCATCAACCAAATCTCTCAAATTAACAGGAGAATTTATGACGACCAAAAACCCTAGGCGCAAAGTCGCAAAGTTCATCAATATCTTAGGGTTATTTATATCAACAGTAGCTGTGTTTGTGTTTGCGGGTTGTGGACCCGGACAAGCCGTTAACTGTTCAAATTCCAGTAATTGGGTGACAGCCTATAATAACCGACAAGTTAATCATACACACATTTTTTGTGGAGAGTTGAATCAACGGGGAAGACTGGTAGGATTTCATTCGCGTCCGGGGGGAAGAAATCCCGCAACTGTTGGCGGATTTAACATTACCCAAGCCCCCAATAGTCAGGGTATTTATGCAGGAGAATGGACTTATCAAGGGTCATCTCAACAAAGGAAATTTTCGACTATGTTTCCCGATCGCTGTAGTGCTACACAGGTGATTAACTCCATTGGTCACGCCGCCGCCAATACCATATCATGTCCTTCTAGCGCTCCTAATTGGGCTTTGTGTGGCTATAATAGCCCTGGTGATGGGGGAGATAATCGGTTTTGTAACGCTAATGATGGCAGTCGATACATCGTTGTTGGCGCTACTAATAATGATGGTAAAATTAACACAGGATTTCCTTTAAGGTTGTCAAGATGAGTATTCAAACTAATTGGGATTGGTCAGAGTGGGGAAAAAAAAGTAACGCCCACCGCCGGGTGGTGGAGTTTTTAACTTTGGATGTGCAGGATAACTGCGAATATATTAAGCATATATGCGCTCAAATTGCGGCGTTAGAAAATGGCGAAATGGCTGATTGTATCTGTTCTGGTAATGCTTATTATGTGAGTTTATCCCCCCAAAATGTGACGATTGAGAATCTGATTATAGATGATGAACCCATCGAAACTATCTCCCTTAATGAGTTTAAGGAAGCTATTTTATGCTGGCAAGACAAACTTGAAGATTAGATAAAATAGTGGGGGATAAACTGGCTAGTATTCTGGGTTATGGGGGTACGATCTTCTCGAATACCAATCCCGGCTGCTTCGTCACCGATAACCCAGGAACCCACCACGGGATAACAGCCTTGAAATTCTGGGAGGGGAAAGTAGGCTTGATAAATGACGGGTACATCTTGATATATACCCTGGGTTTGATAGGTGCGATCGCCATAGTAAATGCTAATATTAGCACCTTCTCGGGAGAAAATAGGTTTACTGATGTAGGGATGTCGCAGGGGGCTAGAATCGAAATAAGCAGGTAATAAATTAGGGTGATCTGGGAATAACTCCCAGAGAATGGGTAAAATAGCCTTATTGCTAAGAATCATTTTCCAGGGTGGTTCTAGCAATTGCATCGCTTCACGGAGAAGAAACTCGCTAAATTCATCATCAACTATCCACTCCCAAGGGTAGAGTTTAAACATTAACTCAATTGGCTGATATTCCAAATCACAAAAACACATCCGATCAGAATCCCAACCCACTTCATCTATATACAAATGTTTGGTTTCAAAACCGGCTTGCATCGCCAAATCTCTTAAATATTCAACAGTCCCCAAATCTTCCTCAGTATCCCGTTCGCAGGTAAAATGTAGATACCTTCTGCGGGGTGGTAAAGTTTGGTAAATTGCCTGTAATTGGGCTAGTAGTTTTTCATGGATTGAGTTAAACTGATCAGCATCAGGAAAAACCTCTTCTAACCACATCCATTGTACCACACTGGCTTCTAACAAAGCCGTGGGAGTATCGGCATTATATTCGAGTAATTTAGGGGGGTTAACGCCATCATAAGCCAAGTCAAACCGACCGTATAAACTGAGGTCTTCCCGCGTCCAAGACCGACAACATAGCTCAAAAAAATCCGGGTCAATAGACAGTTGCTGATAACGCTGTTCGGACACAATACAATCAACGGCTTCTAAGCAGAGTTCGTGTAGTTCTTGGGTAGCCGCTTCTATTTCATCAATTTGTTCGCTGGTAAATTGGTAACAAACGCTTTCGTTCCAATACAATCCATCGATTTCGTAGAAATGAAATCCCACCTCGTCGCACTTATCTTTCCAGTAAGGACGAGGTGTGATTGAAATACGCTGCATTTTTGAACTTACCATAGTCTGATTACCATAGTATGCTATCAAAGGGCATTTGTCAATGGGAAAATGTTAAAAAAACATTAAATCCCTCAACCTTGATAATTACCGCTTTTTCAAGTAACTATTATACCACTCAATTAACCCACCATTGACATAACCGACGACACCGCCGACCACCACAAAGACTAACAGACTCCAAAATAAGGCAGAAATTCCGGGATTTAACATATATTGATGTTGGTCATTTTTTACTAGGAATCCCCGTTCAATATCACCGGAAACCGCCGAGGCGACAATACCTCCCGCACCCAGTCCCGCCCCTAAAATTTGAATGGTGTGTTCTAAAGAGCGATCGCATTCTGTTTGTTCAATTTCCACCAGTCCGCGAATAGTATTAATCAGTTCTGAAAACAATTCTTGTCCGGGGATTAAATACTCTAAATCGACTTCTATTTGTTCGATAAATATACTTCTGGCTTTGGCTTGAAACTCCTGCAAAAAAGGTAAGTTATCTTCAGGTATGGCAATATTTTCCAGGTTTTTAACACAGGTTTGATAGTTTCTTAGGTTGGTTTCAATGGTGTTTAAGTGAATTTTCATCTGTTGAATATAGTTAAAATACTCAAAAGATAGTCCGGGTAGTTTAGTCAATTCCTGCTTTAAAATATCGAGTTTTTGCCGGGTGGTTTCTGGTAATTCCTGAATAGTTTGGAGATGGGGGGACAATTGTTGATAGAGTTGTTTCGCCTGTTGATAACACCAACGGGACTGGCGATAAGCATAGAGGATTTTATGGCGACAACATAATAGATTAATCAAGGGTTCATAATATCCCCCTTGGCTTTCTAACTGTTGAGTTTCGGGGGAATTATTCAACCAGATTAATAGATGAATTGTAGGGGTTTGATATTCAAAAATCGGACTCCCGAATAACTGACCCTCACCGGGGGGATGTTTTAATAAAAGTTCCGCTTCTGTGGGGGGAAATAATCCCCGAATACAACTATTGATAAAATCGCTTTGATTTTCCGCCCCATTATGTTCAGCCCAAAACAGCAGAGTTTGTCCCAAATCTGAGTTAATAAAATCGGGATTTAAGCAGTAGTCGGGATTGAGGAATGTCTGCAATTCGGAGACTTTCACAACTGCTTCTGGTCGATACAAAGTAATATCAACGGCGTAGGTATCATGAATTTGCACCGGATACACTCCCCCCTTAATTTGAGGAGAATTAACACCCGGTTTACCATAGAAATCTAAAAAGGTATTGGGGTCAGGTTTCAACAGTGGGATATGGTCGCTGTTCGAGTTATTATCCGTTGAAGCAAAGCCAATTTTTCCGTCAGGTGTCTGGAGTTGTTTAATCAAGTCTTTTAACTGAGGAGAACCCAACTTAATTCCCAACTCTCGGCATTTTTTCCACAGATGGTCTGATGTGTTAATGGGGTCATTTCCTGACTGCAAAGTGTTTCGCAGTTGGAAAGCGATTAAGGTTAGCTTGGGGTTTTTAACAGTCTCTAAATGAGTCTCAGCGACCATCTATTAATTATCAGTTGATGATTTCTTGGGGGGAGTTTGGTTAGTTGGCTGACTTTGCAGAATGTTATTTTTTAATAACTCTTTAGTGCTTCGAGGTTGGCTAGTAGTTGAAGATAGGTTAGTAGTTCCGAATAAACGTTGATCGTTGGGTTCTGACTCCGGTTCAGAATTATAGTTTTTCAAGATGTGTAAATAAGCCGCGCGTATATCATCATACTTTTTTGACCAACCTGATATCGCGTCAGCTAGAGTTTCAATATCATCTGGTAGCGGTTCAATTAAATCAAGTAGTTCTTGATGTTGGGAGTCGTTAAATAATTGAGGCTGTTTCTGTAGGAGTTGGACAAAGCATTGTAAGTTTTTCTGATAGCTAGACATAGGACTGATAGTTAAACACTTTATCTAATCAATGATATCACATTTAGGGTATTCATCAACCCAGTTTCTGAAGTAGACAATTGGTAATCAAAGATGATATAGCAGTTCTAAACCAGTCGTGGAAGACCCTCACCCCCAACCCCTCTCCCAGAAAGGGAGAGGGGAGAAGACAGATGTTACAAATCATTTAGGATTGCTATAGAATAGGGGAAGTGGTGTCGCCCAAATTAAAATTATAGCGGTTCTCAGACTCATGAGGTAAAGCCCTCACCCCAAACCCCTCTCCCAGAAGGGAGAGGGGCTTTGAAAAGTACCTCACCAATCCACCGAAGCGCTATAGCTTTATTAACCCCTAAAATTTCCCATTTCTATAGTGCTTTGAGGCAAGTAATATGACCGACTTAAAAGAAATTACCATTAAAGTTCCGATTGATATAGCAGAACATTATCGCAATGCTGACGAACTCGAAAAGCTACAGATAGAGACGAAGATTGCTTTTGTGCTAAAAAATCAAATGCTTTCCCAAGCATCAGCTATTATCAAGCTACGTCAAACCATGACAGAAATCGGAAAAAAAGCAGTTGATAATGGATTGACTCCAGAAATTTTAGCAAGTATTTTAAGTGAGGATAATTGAGAAACTCAGTTTATCAAAGAAACCGGGTTTATGTGACTTTACCCACGGCGCAAAATGCCGCCCAATAGTAGGGAGAACTAAAAGGCTGATTGTCGGTCATCAATTCTATTTCCGTTTCTTGAACATTGTCTAAAAAGGATTGTCCCCAATTTAATAACTCAGTTTTCGTGGCATTTCTTAACCAATTTTGGGCATAATTTAAAGCGATCGCCACATTTTTCACCTCCCAAAAAATCTCATAAAACCGAATCATTAATAACGCCGTGGAAATATCACTAACCGCCCAAAGGGAACTCACCACATTAGTCGAACCCGCCACCAAAAACCCACTGGGTAAACCGATATATTCATCACTGTTAGAGAGAATATCAATCAACCCCGTCTCGCAGGCGGAAAGCGTCACCAACCGACAGCAACGCAAGTCCAAAGTAAACACATCCCCCAAGGTTAAACATTGACTTAAATCAACAGTGTTGTTATTATTAAGGGGGAGATGACGACTGCGATCTATAGGGTTCGGGGGCGGTTGTAGGTAGCAGTTGGCGAGTAATAAAGCCGACAGTAAGGGATTGGCAAAGTTAAAATAACCGTGGCAGGAAAAATGGTGACAATGGGCCGTTTTAAGGGTGGTTTTTTGTTGAGAATTTAACTCGGTTTTGGTTGCCTGTTTTTTGACCAAAGTAGTCTGGGGATTAAAATAGGTGGAAATTCTCCGAACTTCTAAGTTGGTAAACTCTAAATCTTCCGTGGGGTTTTGGATGGCAAAAAGTTCCGAAAAATTCTGGCGATCGCGATTATTTGCGGTTTGCAGAAGTTGACAACTGGGGGCATAACTAACCCCGCCGGAAAATCGATCCATTAAATAGGTGATATCTCCCCCCGATACCGAGATAGGGATGGCGTGAAGGGGGAATAAATGCAGGAAGCGGTTGGGGATGAGAACCAGGCGATCGCATTTTTTAGCCGTCTTCTCGATAGTCGCCATGAGTTCGTTGATATGCAGAATTTCCCCCAGTTTTTGCAGGCGGGAAATCAGGCTATTTTGCCAATCTTGACTGGTGCGGTTTCGATAAGCATTTAAGTAGTCATCAGCCCACTTGACTAATTGGTTATAATCCTCTTTACTGGACTGCCAGAGTGTCACCGTTTCCCCGTTGGTTTCGGTGGATTTTGTCGGGGGTGTGACGATGAATACCAAAAAGCGATCGCTCAAAATATACCATTCTAAAATCGCGGTATTTTCCCCTGTTAAGGCTTGAATTTCTGCAAAAGGCATAGGCTGAACTTTTTGGGTGCGGCGGAAGTCCGGGTCAATGGGGATAATTTTATTATTAATTAAATCATCCAGTTGTTGCTGAAGTTGGTTTAGGCGGCTGCGGTCTGGCGGTGAAGTTGGCGCGGTGGTGATATTGGCGCTGCGTTCTCCGGTTGTTCCGTCGCCAAAGTTGTCGCGGTTGCGTTCTTCAATTTCCAGGCGGCGTTGTTCGGTTTCGATGTTTCGACGCCAGCGGGTGAGTTCATCGAGGACGGTTTGGGGAATATCGCCTTTGGGGTAAAGGTCACGGGTTGCTAATAGTTCAACCAGGTTACGGGTTTTACTGCGATCGACATATTCAATGGCGGCGGTATAGTTTTTCTGTTCGATGCAAACTTCCACCATTCGTTGATAAAGTTTCTGCCATTCTTCGGCTAATTTCTGTTTATCTGAATCTCCCCCTTTAACAATTTCTGCTCGGATATCTTCGACGGTTTCAATAGCATTATCAAAAGTATCATAAGCGAGTTGCCATTGTTTTAATTGTTGATAAGTGATTCCTAGATTAAATGAGGTTTGTACATAATTGTAAGGAAAGGCGGTGCGGGTGCGGACTTCTAATGCTCCTTGGTAGCAGCGAATGGCCTCCTCCATATTGTCGGCTCGCTCTCCCCGGATGCAGTCCTTGTAGGCATTCCCCAAGTTATTTTGAGTATCTGCCCAATATTGGGGAAAGGCGCTGCGGGTGCGGACTTCTAAGGCGACTTGGTAGCGGCGAATCGCCTCCTCGATATTGTCGGCTCGCTCTCCCCGGATGCGGTCAGAGTAGGCAGCCGCCAAGTTATTTTGAGTATCTGCCCAATATTGGGGAAAGGCGCTGCGGGTGCGGACTTCTAAGGCGGCTTGGTAGCAAGCGATCGCAATTTCCAGGTTATCGGCGCGCTGACCCAACGGGAATTGTAATATTAAACTGCTAAATGTCGCAATATATCCGGCAATATATGCAGCCGTTTCTGTAGGAACTTCTTTAAACTTAGCAGTTGCCCAGGCTCTCAAAATATCTGCTAAATTTTCATTGAGTTGATCTAGATTTTGTTCAAGTAGGGGATAAACAACTTTCGCATCGCCTTTGCTATCTTGCGTGGCTTGCAAAACATCTAATAAAAAATTAAGCTGGGGGTCACTTTCGGACTGAGAAAATGATGCACGACGGGCTAACAACTCCTCTAAACTGTTGATTTTTTGGTGACTATAATCAACCCATTCTTGATTGCCTAATTCACCATACAGCCTTAACCCTTCGCGATAATTAGCTAACCCCTCCTCTAACCTTCCCAAAAATTCACACATCACCCCCAACATATAATAAGCGTTGGCTTCATACCCCGGTTGCCTTTCCGTCAAACCCTGTGCCACTTCCAAAGCCGATTGATAATACTCCAAAGCCCGATCATAATCCTTGAGTTTATAAAATACCCCCCCAATTTGATATAAAAGCCCATACTCCCGCGACTTATCCTGACTCTCTCGGACGATCGCCAAGCCCCTTTCTAAAACTGCGATCGCCTTCTCAAAATCTTCCGTTTGCTGATATAAATTAGCCAAATAGTCTAAAATAACGCTAACCCACCCTTTCCCCTCTTCCCGTCCCTCATAAACCGCCATCGCACCTTCATAATAAGCGATCGCATCCGCCAATTTTTTCAGTGTCCAGCTTTCCCAAGCCAACCAATATAAAGCCGTCCCTTCCATTTCCCAATCCGACAAATTCCGGGAAATCCCCAACATTTGCCGATGACATTCCAACCCCAACTCATCCAAACAGTCCCCAGAAAAACCCCGCCCCAAACCATGCCAAACCCAGCCTAAATGTTGCGAATTATTAACCGACTTGACAAGTTTTAACAATCTTTGATAGTATGGAATTGATGCCTGGTAATTCTTCTGATCTAACCAACAATTCCCCACCCAATTCAGATAATCCCACGGCTCCTGAGTATGGGGGTTATTGCCAATTTGACCAAATAACTGATAAGCCAAAGAATAGGCAGAAACCGCATCATCTTGTTGTTCAAGGGAAACATAACACTGACCCAAACGGAATTGGGAAGCCGCCTGTAACCATTGATTCTGTTGAGTTTGGGAGCGTTGGTAACAGGCATTATAAGAGGCGATCGCATCTTCAAACAGCCCCAAATTCTGCCAACAATTCCCGACATTATACCAAATGCTAACCCGATTTGGATCGAGTTCTAAAGCCTTGACAAAACAGGACAAAGCCCATTCAAACCTAGCCGCATTCTGCAACTCAACACCCCGTTTCACCCAGTGTTGAATCAACAAATCATCAGATGTTTTATTCCCCCCACCCTGAGAATCAGCATTCATCACCHCAAACCCTGATACAATTGTCTTCTAAGTATAGCATCATTATAGCTCATTGCTAACCCCAGAAACCCGGTGTCTCAAACAAACCCAGTTTCTTAAATTTGAGACACCATAACATCCCCAATTAGCCAGAATTAATAACCATTTAAGAAGAAGAATCACGCCGAGTCAAAGCATCTAAAAGGTTGCGGTGATATTCTGGGACTGTCTCAGTTGGGGTTTGTTGACGGGTTTCAGGAGTCGGAGAAGTTGGAGTAGTGTTTTGAGTGGTAGATGCTGGTGTAGGCTGTTGTTTATAAGCCGGACGACCATAACCCATAATCACCCCAGGACGACGTTGGCGACGCATCACTGCTCCGCCATTGGACTCATTACCAACCGCTGTGTTACCCTCAATGCTGGTGACACTACCATCAGAATGAATAGTTTCTACAATTCCCACATGATCAGAAATGCCGTCCCCCCGCCAACAGTAAAATACCACATCCCCAACCTGTGGCTGAGAAAACCATCGGCCTTGTCTCTGAAACCAGTGTACTCCATCTTGACAATAGGCAAATCCTTTGGCGGTGCGAATTGGTAGAGTCAGACCGGCGCGATCGAAGCAGTAGGACACGAAAATCGCACACCAAGGCACATGATTCATACCATACCACTGACCATATTTATTTTGGTTACTGTTGGGGGGTGATTCCGTGTAGCCTACCTCCGCCACCGCCACTCGCAGAACATCATTTACTGTCGTCATGGTAAGATTTTCCTTTACACTTTATTTTTAGTTATAGCTCAAGTATCAAATCATTAGTTTAGTTTTGGGTATCCAATTAGCACAGTTTCCGCACTGTCCTGATACCCAGCACCCCTGGTACTACTTAAAATCTCCGATGCCATGATCATTTTACAACAGTATTGATCTAGATCACCGTCTTTAGTATACCTCAGTCACGCTCAACATTGACTAAGTTTACTAATCTCTAGGCTAAATATCACAGCAACTGTTGGTGATCTGCCGCATAATGGAAGCCATAGCAGGGAATCGGGAATCAAGAGTTAAAATCCCTCTACCCTGGGGGGAGTGGTCTGTTTAATAACTGTCCTGGTGGCTGCTATATCAAAGCACAAAATCTGGGGAGACAGTATCATGGAGACTAATTTTTCCAAAAAGTCATTTTATCTTAATCTCAAAGGTGCGGATCTAACTAATGCTAACTTAGCGGGGATTAGTTGGGGTAAGGTAGATTTTGACCACGCGATTTTTGATGGTGCTAATATCGAAGATGCTGATTTTAGTCAGGCACTAAATCTGCGGGTTTCACAAATTAAACAAGCCATCAATTGGCAATCTGCTAGTTATCATCAATCTCTCCAACAACAATTAGCGATCGCCAATTCTTGAAAGCCACAAATGGGGACGCAACTACTGGCGATGGTATTGCGTCCTGAGTGCATCTGAGATAACTTAACCATAATTTAAACAATTGGTCATCCATCAACTATGATCCGATATCTAAACTTCGATACAATAATGATCATAGTATTTTTTGGCGATCGTATATTTTATGACCTCAAATATCAAACCCCCATCTAGTCCCGACCCGGAATTAGAAATCACCGAAGACGAGGAAGAAGAATCAGAGTTAGATTATTTTTTTGACCAACCCGGAACCCTCCCCGGAACCCTGGATCTGAAAACTGATGCAGTTTCCCCTCAAATGGTGGTAATTGAGTACAGCCAGACCACTGCTATGCGTACTATCATTAACAGTCCGTCAGAATATACTCGTTATCATAATTCTGAATGTATATCCTGGTTAGATATACAAGGGTTAGGAAACTTAGAGACTTGGCGACAAATGACAGAAATTTTTAACCTCCATCCCATTGCTTTAGAAGATGTGGTTAATGTTCCTCAGCGCCCCAAAGTTGTCTATTATGATAATCCCGATCATGTGGTAATTATCGCTTGGATGGTCATGTTAAGTCCCCGGTCTCAAAAGCTACACAAAGAACAGGTTAGTATTATTTTAGGTGAACATTATGTGATCACAGTTCAAGAAAAGCCTAAGTATGACTGTTTAGAACCTGTCAGAAATCGGATTCGTCAAAATCAAGGCAATATTACCAAATATGGCACGGACTATCTGGCTTATGCTATTTTAGATGCGATTATTGATGAATTTTTCCCAGTCTTAGAAGTCTATAGCGATATGCTAGAAGATTTAGAGGATGAGGTTTTGTTTCAGCCACAATCAAAAACCATGCAGAATATCTATAAAACGAAACGGGATCTGATTGTTTTACGTCGCGCGATCTGGTATCAGCGAGAATCCTTAAATATCCTGATTCGCGACAAAAATAGATTAGTCAGTAAAAAAGTGCGAGTTTATCTGAGAGACTGTTATGATAATACGGTGAATATTCGTGATATGTTGGAGACTTACCGGGAGTTAGCCTCAGATCTGATTAGTATTTACCTGTCGTCTATGGGAAACCGCATGAATGAAATCATGAAAGTTTTAACGGTCATCTCGACCATTTTTATTCCCCTAACCTTTATTGTCGGTGTCTATGGAATGAACTTTGACCCGGAAACATCCCCTTGGAATATGCCAGAATTAAAATGGTATTATGGTTATCCCATCTCCCTAGCATTAATGGCAATTATGGCAGGTAGTCTAATTTACTTTTTTTGGAAACGAGGTTGGTTTAATGATTTCTCCCAATTTGACCGAGACAATTAGCTAAAATCTGCCTAATTAGGAAAAATTCCACTATTTGACTGTTGTTCATCTTCACGGGTAACTAACTATGACAACTGAACAGATAATTGCTGGACGATATCGCATCATCAAACTCTTAGGAGAAGGTGGATTTAGTACCACATATTTAGCCATAGATCAGCAAAATCCCGCTACTTCTCCCTGTGTGGTTAAACAATTCTCCCCCCAATTGAAAGGGCGAGAAAGTATCAATAAAGCCTCGGAACTATTCGAGCTAGAAGCGACCCGTTTACAAAGTCTAGGTAAACATCCACAAATTGCCCAGATTTTTAACTACTTTAAGATTGACAACATCCAGTATATGGTGTTAGAATACATCGAGGGGGATAATCTCTCGGAAATTCTAGCCAAGAGGGGAGTATTTAATGAATCTCAAATCCGTTACCTACTGAACAACTTATTACCTGTACTAGAATTTGTACATTCGGAGAATATTATCCACCGAGACATCAAGCCAGAGAATATTATCCGTTCTGCTAACGGACAATTAGTGCTGGTAGACTTTGGTGCAGCTAAAGAGGCGATCGGTAGTGCTTTACTACGCACGGGAACTATAATTGGCACACCGGAATATATTGCTCCCGAACAGCTACGAGGAAAAGCCACCTTTGCTAGTGATTTATATAGTCTAGGTGTGACCTGTCTAAATCTACTCACGCAAATGTCACCGTTTGACTTATTTGATACTGGAGAATTTTGCTGGGTGTGGCATGATTATTTAGTGAATAATCCCATCAGTGATGAACTGACACAAATTCTGAATCGGCTAATTGAAGAACCGACTAATCACCGCTATCAATCAGCGGCAGAAGTTCGGCAAGATTTGAATGCTCGCAGTAACCAACTGAGCGTGATTACTCAACCTGTTAGCTTCCCGACTCCTAAAATCCCGACGGCTAAAAATAGTGTAAGTTGGAAACGTCCCCAAACTTTGAGCGACTATTGGAGTTCTGTATCTGGTGTCGCCTTTAGTCCAGATGGTAATATTTTAGCGGGAGGTAGTTTCGATCGCACTATTCGACTATGGCGACCAGACACAGGGGAATGGATGATGTCTTTGCTAGGTCCTTCTCAACCGATTTTGGCGATCGCCTTTAGTCGAGATGGAAAACTCTTAGCCGGAGGTAGTGGTGACGGTCACATTCATATATGGAACCTAGAAACCAGCGAAGAAGTGATCGCCATTGCGGCTCATGAAACTGATCGAGTTTCCATGTCTATCACCTTCGGTCCCCAAGGCGATATTATTGCTAGTGGTAGTGACGATGGAACCGTGAAAATCTGGAAACTCTCCACCTGTCAACTATTCCACAACTTACAGCATTTACGGGGGATTAATGGCATTGCTATTTCACCAAATGGGAAACTGTTAGCAGCAGCCAGTAGCGATAATTCTATCCACCTGTGGGAGGTAAATAGTGGGGAACACCAAGGGCAACTTTTGGGACATGAACGGGACATTAATGCGATCGCCTTTAGTCGAGATGGTCAAATCCTCGCTTCAGCCAGTAGTGACAATACGATCAAACTATGGGATCTGGAAACTCAGCAACTCCGACAAACCTTAACCGGACACGAAGACTGGGTGAGAACTGTTGCATTTATTCGCTCTCCCGACCAAGACCAAAAATTCCTGCTAGTTAGTGGTAGCGCCGATCGCACCATCAAAATCTGGGATCTAGACCAAGGAAGCGCCATTGATACCCTAGTAGGACACACCAAAGATATTAATGCGATCGCCATCAGTCCCAATCATCGGACTATCGCCAGTGGTAGTAGTGACAACACCATCAAGATTTGGCGACGGGAATAGTTTTTAAAAAACCCATTCAAACCCGGAGATATTGTCATCATGAATTTACCGACATTAATCACCACCTCCCGTCTCTTAGGGATTCCCTTTATCTTGTGGACTCTACATCAACCCACCCCAGAAAATCGCTGGATCTGTCTAGGTATTTTTCTAATTGTCGCCGCCACCGATTGGCTAGATGGCTACCTAGCCAGAAAACTGAACCAAGTCACAGACTTAGGGAAATTCCTCGATCCTCTAGTAGACAAATTACTGGTATTAGCTCCCCTGTTAGCACTAATTGAAATCGGCGAAATTCCCGCCTGGGGGGTGTTTCTGATGTTCGGTAGAGAATTGGCGATCGCCGGGTGGCGAGTTAATCAAACTCAAATTTCTGGAGCCAACCTTTTTGGCAAAATCAAGACCGTTGTGCAAATAGTCGCCATTGCTTTATTAATTGCTCCCCTTCCCTCCGTCTGGGAAACAATTGCGATCGGCAT
>NZ_PKGG01000546.1:0-490 GCF_046480465.1 Arthrospira sp. PCC 8006 | reverse complement strand
ATCATCGGTCTCGAAATGGGTGATCCGGGCAAGACCGGATTCGCCCTTTATGAGCCGGGCCCAGACATGTTCCACACCGCATCCGAGCGGGGAAACGATACCAAGGCCGGTGACGACAACGCGGCGCTTCGACATGGCGCTTATAAACCGGCCTTAGCCGACTTTTTCGGAGATGAACTTCACCGCGTCACCGACGGTCTGGATGTGCTCGGCAGCATCGTCGGGGATTTCGATGTCGAACTCTTCCTCGAATGCCATCACGAGCTCGACATTATCCAGCGAGTCCGCGCCGAGATCGTCGATGAATGAGGCCTTTTCCGTAACCTTGTCCTCTTCAACATCGAGGTGCTCGATAACGATCTTCTTAACGCGATCAAAAACGTCAGACATGACGGACCCTTTATCTAATTTCCGGGCGAGACCTTCTTGTGGCCCCTTATGCCCCCTGACTGTACGAAGCCCCCGCAAACACGGGCGGCTCTCTTCGAGG
>NZ_PKGG01000190.1:0-10615 GCF_046480465.1 Arthrospira sp. PCC 8006 | reverse complement strand
ACCGAAGAATACACCAGCAAAACCTGTACTCACTGTGGTCATGTGCATTCCCAGCTAGGTGGCTCAAAAGTGTTCCGATGTCCTGAGTGTGGGTTCACTCTACCCAGGGACTGGAACGGTGCTTTTGGAATCTTTCTAAAAGCTTTGCGGGATACCGCCTCTGTTACCTTAACGGGTAATAGTGCTATCGTCGCATTGTCAGGCAATAGCCGGATAAATGTCGCGTAAATGTATCAGATTTGAATATCTGAAACTGTTACAATCTGACGCAAACGTATTATTCCCCAGCCGCCAAGAAGTGCCTCAGAAACGGGGGTGGGGACCATTTCATCCAGAGGCGTAAAGGATTCTTCTGGGCTTTAGGTGTCGTCGTGGGCGTAACGACGATAGAGGAAGTCTAGGGCTTCGTTGCGTAGCTCGTAGTATTCTGGCTGTTCCATGAGTCGGGTGCGATCGCGCGGCCGAGGGAAGGGTAAGTCGAGGATTTCACCAATGCGGGCGGCCGGGCCGTTCGTCATCATGACCAGGCGATCGCCCAGGAAGAGGGCTTCGTCGATATCATGGGTAATCATGAGTACGGTGACTTTGTGATCGGCCCAGATTTGTAGCAGTTCTTCTTGCAGTTCTTCCCTGGTGATGGGATCGAGAGCGCCGAAAGGTTCGTCGAGAATGAGGACTTTGGGGCGCAGGGCTAAGGCTCTGGCGATGGATACCCGTTGTTTCATTCCCCCGGAGAGTTCTTTGGGCTTCTTGTCGGCGGCCTCAGTTAAGCCCACCAGTTCCAGATGTTCTTGCACGATCGCCACTTTGTCCCGTTGTTTGAGCTTGGGAAAGACGGAGTTGACAGCCAGGAAGATATTCTCGTAGGCGGTTAGCCAGGGCAGGAGGGCATAGTTTTGGAAGACCACCATGCGATCAGGCCCGGGTTCTTTAATTCGTCGTCCTTCTAAGCGAACTTCTCCTTCGCTGGGTTGACGGAAGCCGGAAACCATATCCAGGAGGGTGGATTTACCACAGCCGGAGTGCCCAATCAGACATAAGAATTCTCCTTCCCGGACGGTGAGTTGGATGTTGTCGAGAACTCGATAGGGCCCCTCTGGGGTGGCATAGGTTTTGCTAAGGCCATCAATGACCAGATAAGAGTCATTGGTGGTGTAGGTGTGGGAGGTGGAGTTGGTTACAGTTTGCATTGAATAAGAAGGAAATAGGGAACTCTTAACTCTTAACTCTTAACAGGGGGGAAGAAGGCAATAGGGGGAAGAAGGCAATAGGCAGTAGGTAGCAGGGGTGAAAGAGGAATGGGGGGTCGGTTCTCCTCTGGGGATGGCTTAGGGGTGGGTTCTTTGGGATTAGGCAGCGGAGAGTTCTCGGGGGGCTGGGTTGATATCGATTTCTGTGATGGTTAGGTTGGTTTTGATTTGTAGTTGTTCTAGGTAATGGATGGGATCGTCTGGGTTGAAAATAGCCCCGTCGAAGAGGATGATGGGATAGCGATCGCGGCCAATGTCCATCATGTTTAAGCCTTGGGCGGCTTGGGAGAACATATCGAGACGGCGGACGCGATCAATGACTTCAATCCAGTTGCGGGGGAAGGGGGTAATGCCCCAACGGGCCATTTGGGTGAGAATCCACAGGGCTTCGGTGCGATCGGGACAGTTGGTTTTGTCGCAGAAGAACTGGTTGTAGCGGGGGATAGGTTGGGGGTCGCCGATGCCTTTGTTGTAGGCATCAATGAAGCCGGGACGGGTGTAGATGGGGTCGGACCCGACATATTCGGGACGACAGATGAGGTCTAAAACCTCTTCCCGATGACGCATATCGTCGCAGTAGTCGCAGGCTTCTAAGAGGGCTTGGATGAGGGCTAGATGGGTTTTGGGGTGAGTTTGCGCCCAGTCTTCCCGGACTCCGAGGACTTTTTCGCAATGGCCAGACCAGATTTCCGGGTCGGTGGCCATGACGAAACCGATGCCTTCATGGACGGCGCGGGAGTTCCAGGGTTCGCCGACACAGTAGCCGTCGATGTTGCCGGCTTTGAGGTTGGCGACCATTTGTGCGGGGGGAATGATGACGATATCCAGGTCGCGATCGGGGTCGATGTCAGCGGAGGCGAGCCAGTAACGTAGGATGAGGTTGTGCATGGAGGTGKGATGCACGGCTCCCAGGGTGAGTCGTCGGTCGGGGTAGGCGGCGATAAAGCCTTTGAGATCGGCGAGAGTTCGCACCCCTTCCTCGTAGAAGTGACGATGGAAGGTGATGGCGTTGCCGTTGCGAGAGAGGGTCATGGCGGTAATGACGGGCAGGGGGGTATGGTTATCCCGGCCTATGGTCATTCCGAGGGGCATTCCGGCAACCATTTGGGCTGCGTCGAGGCGTTGCTCTCGAATGCCCGATTCGATCGCGTTCCAACTGAGTTCGCGACTGAGGGTGACTTGGGTCAAGCCATGTTTGGCGAAGAATCCCCGTTCTTTAGCCACCACGAGGGGGGCGCAGTCGGTGAGGGGGATGAAGCCTAGGTTGAGGTTGACTTTTTCTAAGCCGTTTTCGTGAACTTCGATGGGTTGGGGTTGGCTTTGGCGTTTCTTGGCCCGTCGCTGTTGGTTGAGGAAATAGACGATCTCGTTGCGGAGTCCGTAGTAGTTGGGATCTTTGACCACCGAGACATGGGTGCGGGGCCTGGGGATGGGGACATCGAGAATTTGCCCGATGTATGAGGCGGGGCTGTTGGTGAGGAGGACGATGCGATCGCTCAGGAGGAGGGCTTCGTCCACGTCATGGGTGACCATGATACAGGTGACTTGGCTTTCCTCGCAGATACGCATCAGTTGTTCTTGCAGTCCCCCTCGGGTCAGGGCATCTAGGGCTCCAAAAGGTTCGTCCAGGAGGAGGAGTTTGGGGCGGATAGCCAGCGACCGGGCAATGGCAACCCGCTGTTTCATGCCCCCGGAGAGGTGGGCGGGGCGTTTATGGGCCGCATGACGTAAGCCCACTAGGTCAATGTGATGTTCAATGATACCGCGTTGTTCTCCTCGGGGGCGATCGCCCATAACGGATTCGACCGCCAAGGCGATGTTTTCTCGCACCGTTAGCCAGGGCAGCAGAGAATAGTTTTGGAATACCACCATGCGATCGGGTCCCGGCTCTGTCACCTGGCGACCTTCTAGGATGATGCCCCCTCGGGTAGGTTTATCGAGTCCGGCAATTAGGTTTAAGAGGGTTGATTTACCACAGCCGGAATGACCCACCAAGGAGATAAATTCACCTTTACGAATCTTGAGTTCAATGTTACTCAAGGCAACATAAGTGCCTCCATTAGGGAGATTAAAGACTCGTTCAATATGGTCAACTTCAGCAAAAATAGACATGGGCTTTAAGCAGGAGTAGGGGACAACGAAATCAGAACAGAAGACAGCTAATTAATTATTGAGCTTAGTCTTCAGACACCACCAAACTGGCCAAGAAGGTAATAAACTTATCCAGCAGTAGGCCGACGACCCCGACATAAATCACCGCTAGGATAATGTCACTCATGCGAGAACTGTTCCAGGCATCCCAGATAAAGAAACCAATACCCACACCACCAATCAACATTTCGGCGGCGATAATTGCCAGCCAAGACAGACCAATCCCAATCTTGAGTCCCGTAAAAATATAGGGAACCGTTGCCGGGAAGAGGATTTTAAAGAAATAGGTCTTGCGGTCAAGTCGTAGCACCCGTGACACATTATTATAATCCTGAGGAATTTGCCGCACTCCCTCAGTTGTATTGATAATAATCGGCCAAATTGCTGTAATAAAAATCACAAAAATAGCCGAAGGGTTTGCTCGCTCAAAGCCTGCCAAGGAAATCGGTAGCCAAGCCAAGGGGGGAATCGTTCTCAAGATTTGAAAAATCGGGTCTAAGGCACGGTACATTAGAGTGTTCGTACCAATCAGAACTCCTAACGAGACTCCCACCACCACAGCGAGGGAGAACCCCAAGGCCACCCGTTGCAAACTCGTCAAAATTTGCCAGAATAGCCCCTTATCAATGCCGCCGTGGTCAAAAAACGGGTCGATAATCAATTCCCAAGTTTCTGACACTGTGCGGATAGGACCGGGCAACGTCGAATCGGAAACAGCCGTGAACACCTCCCAAACAACCAGGAAAATCAGAATAGCAACCGCAGATGGAATCAGCTTTTTCCCCTTGTTAAGAACGGCTTTAAGCCACCGTTGTGGGGAAAATTTAAATTTATGGCGTCGGCGATAAGTAGGAGAAGTCATAGGTTCATGAGGAGAGAAGGGGACAGGGAACTGATACATTTACGCGACATTTATCCGGCTATTGCCTGACAATGCGACGATAGCACTATTACCCGTTAAGGTAACAGAGGCGGTATCCCGCAAAGCTTTTAGAAAGATTCCAAAAGCACCGTTCCAGTCCCTGGGTAGAGTGAACCCACACTCAGGACATCGGAACACTTTTGAGCCACCTAGCTGGGAATGCACATGACCACAGTGAGTACAGGTTTTGCTGGTGTATTCTTCCGTCACATCTACAACTGTGGTTCCAGCTATTTCCCCTTGATGTCTCAGGGTTAGTTTGAATCGATAATGCGCCCATGTCAGCATGGCGCGGGCAGTCTTAGACCTGATTATACGCTTCACCTGACTGGCCATATCGGAAGTCTCGAAGGTAGGCCAAAAAATCAGGCTGTGTTATGGGATGGTCAGGGATGCGACCCAATCAACCAAGGGGTTGAAGTCCTCACCGGGTAGTTATTTCGCCCATTTCAGCTCTATTTCATACCCGAAGGTCTCGCACCATACTTGGTATTATACCGTATTGCCCTAAAATGTTAACCTAATTTGAGATTAAATCATGCTCTTAACTCTTAACAGGCAATAGGGGTAGGATGTGTTTCGGCATCAGTCTTAAATTCGGGTAATCTCTAAACTCTTGAGATAATCTTGGGGGTCTTCTGGGTCAAAGACCTTGCCATCAAAGAAGGTTTCGGGACCTCGAGAGGTGCTTTCGGGAATCATGTCTCCCTGGCCGATGGCTTCAGCCGCTTCTCGCCAGAGGTCTTCCCGATTTACTCGGTCCACCATGCCTTTAATATCCGCATCCGGGGGCAGATACCCCCAACGGATATTTTCAGTTAGGAACCAGAGCTCATGACTTTTGAAGGGATAGGACGCATTATCCCGCCAGTATTTCTGCATCAAATCTGGCATTTCCCTCACCTCACCGATGCCGAAATCATAAATACCCCGAGACCGGTCGATAATGTCATCAAACGGCACATTGAACCAAGCCCGGCGGGAGAGAATCTGACACATCTCCTCCACATTCTCCGGTTCACTACACCAGATTTGGGCTTCTAGGGTTCCCATCAACAACGCCCGGGCGGCTTTGGGATGTTCGTCAACCCAATCTGCCCGCATTCCTAGGGCTTTCTCAGGATGGTCTTGCCAGAGTTCCCCAGTGGTTAAGGCGTTATAGCCAATATCTTGGTTCACCAATTGCAGGGGCCAGGGTTCCCCAACACAGAAGGTATCCATATTGCCAACCCGCATATTAGCCACCATCTGGGGTGGGGGGACGACAATCGTCGAAATCTCCTGGTCTGGGTCAATCCCTCCCGCCGCCAGCCAGTAGCGAATCCAGCAGTCATGGGTTCCTCCGGGAAAGGTCATGGCGGCCCGTAAGTCTTCACCCGCAGCCCGTCGTTCAGCGAACCGTTCCTTGAGGGGGGTACTATCGACTCCAATTTCTAAATCGCGATAGTCATTGGAGAGGCAAATCCCCTGACCATTCAAATTCAGACGCGCCAAAATGTACATCGGGACTCGCCGACCATCGGTGACAATCCCCTCTGAAATCAGATAAGGCATTGGTGTGAGAATATGTGCCCCATCAATACCACCGCCCCGAGAACCCAGAACTAAATTGTCACGGGTGGTTCCCCAGGATGCTTGTTTTTCAACGGAGACATCCGTCATGCCATACTTAGCAAAAAAGCCTTTTTCCCGTCCAATAATTAGGGGAGCCGCGTCGGTTAAGGCAATAAAGCCGAGTCGTGCTGTTGGAGTTTCCGGGGCATTTTCTGGGTCAATTTCTACCTCAAATTGGGTTTGGTCATTAATCGGTCCGCAGCTATGGAGTAATAAGCTGCCAGCCGTTGCTGCACCAGCTGTAATCAGGAATTGGCGACGGTTAAATCGGGGCATTGTTTAGTTAAGAATCAACAGTGAGTTTTTAGGTTCTAATCACAGGGGATGAGTGCTTAGAGATAACATAGGGTCGGTTTGATGTTGTGTCCACAATCTAAGAAAAATCACCAGGGGTTTATGTATCGGCAACTACAATTTTTAGATTGTTTTTTATTTTACGCATTTCGGTCATGCGTAACTTGCATCTGAGTGAAAAGGACCCATGAAATAGCAGAAAAAAAGTAGCCATTGATATGATGACCCCAAGGCTAGGGCGACCCGGCAGGACAACCACAAGGGGTCGCCCCCACCTCTTCCCCCTCTCCTCCTCTGTGTCCTCTGTGGCTGAAGTGCTAACCCAGAGGTGGTTAGACCTTCTTCCCGCCATTCTGCGCCAGAGTGGCTATGCTGGAAGTTGCGGGTGCGTTCGTCTCCCCAGCGACCGATAGCCCAATCAAGATTTAACGAAAGTGGTGGGGAAGGTCGTCGCTACATTCATGGCCGTCGGCGCATCCACAGACAATAAACCACCGTCAGCAGCAAACACCCCGATACGCAGCCCAAACCCGCAAACATCACCGGAACCGGAGGAGTCTCTAAGRAGGAATTAAGGTGAATTTCCATCACCTGATTAACATAGGGTTCCACGAAATTACTATATGCGTCTTCTAAGGCGGCGCGTTGTTTGAATTTGTCTTGTAGATTAGCCATCACTGACCTCCTTTGTCTGTTTGAGATCAGTGTTTTTTTGGGCTACTGCCCAAGCAAATCCACAGGTAAAATCCTGAAATCCTTGCTACAATGGCTTTACCTGGTTTGGGCAACCCTCCCGTTTGGGCAAGTTTCCCTAAACCAGCACCAGTTTTCTATCGAGGGTCGTCATGGTGGGAAAATCGGGTCAGCCTTTCAAAAAAAGCCGCAAGTATGGAGAAAGCGCGGAGGACTTGCAAGACCGTCTGGATTTCGTGGCGGCGTTGCTGGCTTTGGCTGATGAGGAGATCACGATTCCCCCAGACTCACTCAAGCCACAGTTCAATCTGCAGTGGGTGAAAGAAGACGAGTTGAGGGTGTCTGGCATCGTTGTTGAGCAAAAACAGCGCAATGGACAGATTAAGCGGATAGAAAACGGGATTACTAAGAAGGATTTAGGGGTTTTATTAGAAACCTATCGCTGCACGAAAATCCTAGAATCAGCGAGAGATGAACTGATCCAAAATGCGCTATCTTGCCTTCGAGATTTGGGGATTCTGAAGGAGCATAAATCAGCCAAAACTCAAGGATATTGGAAGTTTTCGCTCTGTCTCAAACATCAAACGAAGAGAGAAGAGAACCTACAGGTTATTCGAGATAAATGGAAAGAGGCCTTTGGGAAACTGCCTGAAATTCACCATCCTCCCCAACTCACGGCGACGCTCAACCGCTGCATTTTAGGACTCAAAGGCGACTATCAAGAAGCGCAACCGCAACTCACCGAAATCACCACTACCCTGCCAAACCTGCTCAAGGATAAAACCCTCTCCATTACCAAGGTTGAGGAAGGCAGTATTATCCTGATTGTGGAGAGTTCCCAAACGGGGTATGAGCAACTTAAACGCCTGATTGGACAAGAGATTGCTGGGTTTCCGGTGGAATATGCGATCGATGAATGGCAAGATATTTGCCGTCGGATGTTACTAGAGCGGAAACCCTTAACCAGTAATACGGTTATTGGTCGGGTTTATGGCGATCGCAACTTAATCGATGAGGATTTATTTGTCGATTTAGCCCTGGTGAAACCGAAAAGCAGCCAGACTGAAAAACACCCCCAAGAGATTGACCCCGAAAAGGGTTCCGACTTGTTCACCCGTCAGGAAGAAACCATCGAGAAACGGTTTGCTTATCGGGAATTTCTCCAAGAAGTCATCAGCAACCGTAGCGAAAAACAGCTTGCCATTATTGGCGAACCGGGGGCGGGAAAAACCACCTTACTCCAGAAATTAGCCTTTTGGTTATTACAGGAAACCGATGATTTAGTGATTTGGGTTGACTTAGCAGAATTGGGAAATCAGCCCCTGGGAGAGTATTTAGAGCAAAAATGGTTCAAAGAGGCATTAGGCAAGTCCAGAGAGGAAATTAAAGCGGACTGGGGGCATAAATTTGAGGGGGGTGCAGTCTGGTTACTGTTGGATGGCTTGGATGAGATGAGCCAGAGTGACCTACAGGGGTGAAAATTCCGAGGGTGGGTGACAGATGCGCGGATAATTGTCACCTGTCGCTTGAATTTGTGGCAAGGGAAMCCCAGCCAGTTACAGAACTTTCAAACCTATCTCACTCAACCGTTTCAGGATGAACAGGTGCAGTTTATCCGGCTTCTGGTATTGCCTTTAAACTCTTATCCTGATAGCGAAGCGCGGTTATTACTCAACCCAATAACTATGCCTAGTTACTCAGATATTACTCACAATCTAGTCCTAGCATAGGAAAATAATTCTGTCAATAGGTTGATTACTCAGTCAACAAGCACAACTTAATCAATCTGTCAAATACCCATACCATCCCCCCAACCAAACACCGATAGGGTAACTCCCTTGTGATACCCGTCAATAGCAAGCCTGGCGGTTCCTAGCGTCACCATTGACTGCTATCACATCGGTCGCACCCCCAAGAGTGTTTGTTCCGGTTAGGGGGGGTGGTATGTTTCAAAGTCAACACGATAGCCGTAGGTAGCCGAAGGTAGTCGTAGGGGGGAACCCACTAGGTTATCAATGTACAACGATACCCCTATCAATGTACAACGATACCCCTATCAATGTACAACGATACCCGGATAGGCAGCCGGGTATCTATGGGAGTCAGGTTATTGGTGAAATCTTGAGGAACCTACTCGCTACCAACAAAACGCGATCGCATAATCTAAACTATCTCCTACCGGAACCAACCCGATACCCCTAAACAACTTTTCAACTGGTGACTTGTTTCGTTATCTCTCGCTGATACCTACATAATCCTAGAGAATTGATTCCCCATCGAAACCGATACCTACATACCGCTAGACAAGTCTCCAATTTATAGGGGTACTGGGTTCCGCCGGGAATGATTACCCCTAATAGACGGGTTAAGGTTTTGGCTTAGGGTGTTTATTGTGGGTAAATTAGAGGCAAGCATTCATATAAGCCCGCAACAATATTGTTGCAACAATATTGTTGGTAAATAATATGAATGAACCCCTACAGTCAGAAACCATAGGGGGCCATTTAAGTTATTGAGTTAGGGGTTATCTGTTAGCTGTTAGGGTTTAGGTTGACTCCATGTATTAAGTAAACAATTATAGRCCTCTGRGTTAATTAACTCAGGAAGTTGATTAAAACCGTCTAAGTTACTTTTAACCCATAACACTTCAGTTCGTTTCTTTTTTACATCTTTCTTGTGACTAGCGGACATGACTGTATTTATTTCTATTTTTTGTGTAAATGATTGAGGTTCAATCATCTGATGATAATTCGATACAATGTAATTGCCTGTTATGCAATCTAATGTATGACATAGTTTTGTCCAATCTTTAATCGTGTAGCCGCTATAGTGACCTTGTGTACTACCGGGATAAGGCGGGTCACAATAGAATAGTGTATCAGGTGAATCCCATCTTTCAATACACTTAATTGCATCCTCGCAGGAAATGTAAACCTTTTCTAACCTTTCCAACGCTTCAGATAGCCTAGTTTTTTTAGCTATAAACGTAGCCGATGGACTCCGACTTATTTTTGACGTACTCCATCCTGCATTTAATCTATAACTAAATCCTTGAGTAATATTAATATAATAAGCCCATGCTAGTTCAATATCACTATACTTAGTTGGATTCTTACAAATTATTTTTGCCTTATTATGCTCTGATTGACTATATAATGTAGCTTGAATTTCATTATTAAGTTCAATAGGGTATTTTTTGGCTACTCTATACAAGTTGATTAAAAGGTTGCTTGTATCGTTAATGCACTCTCTATAATCGTGTTGATTGGTTACGGTAGGTAATGGTTTTAAAAATAACAAAGTAGCTCCACCGGCAAAAGGTTCTACATATATTTTGTGTGGTGGGAAATATTGCAATATTTTAGAACCTATTCGTTGCTTTCCCCCGTAATAACTTAGTAAAGGTTTCATTGTTGTGGTTTCATTAATTAATAGTTGATGTTAAGGTTTTCTCCAACCATCATCATCAATATCATCTCTGTTAATTGGAAGATGGGGTGATTGTTTTTTATCTTCTGACTGTTTTTTACAAACTGTTGATGGCATAAAATCATTAACATATCTAATCAAATAATTTAGGCTATTTTGGATACCGTCTAACCTATTCTCAATAATTAGGTTTCCTGTATGCGTAATGAACATACTGATAATAATCACGACAATAATTAACCCTAATTAAACTATTACCAAG
>NZ_PKGG01000658.1:0-278 GCF_046480465.1 Arthrospira sp. PCC 8006 | reverse complement strand
TTGATAATTTTGAGAAGATTGGGGACGGATTACAATTAATCCATCACCTCATTGCATAGCAACAAGCCAATTAGGTGTGGCGATAAATGCCAATAGCGTACAAGCCATATCTCTAACTGAGTAGCCTTCTTTTTTAGCCACAGTTTGAATTTCTTTGACTACAGTTTCCAATAATTCATCAAAAAAGGCTTGGGCTTGACTCTCATTTATAGAATTATTTAACCAATCCGGTTGATTGAGATAGTTAAGGGTTGTTTGCACTGCTATTTTTGCACCCA
>NZ_PKGG01000165.1:0-11926 GCF_046480465.1 Arthrospira sp. PCC 8006 | reverse complement strand
ACGTGGCAGCATCTACAGCGATTCTGGCGGGTTTGGTATTAGACAAAGTGTTGATTAAACGATTATTGAGGCAAGAAATTATGCAAGAATCAGTAATTTATCAAGACATTTTGGAAGAAGCCYTWSAACRAGGATTACAACAAGGATTACAACAAGGATTACAACAGGGATTACAAGAAGGATTACAAGAAGGATTACAACARGGATTACAAGAAGGATTACAACARGGATTACAACAGGGGGCAACCGAAGGAGAAAAATCCCTAATTTTACGGCTGCTAAATAGGAGATTAGGCAGTTTGCCAGAAACGGTCATCGGTCAAATCAATCAGTTACCATTACCCGCATTAGAGGAGTTAGGAGAAGCATTACTAGACTTTTCGGAGATAGATGATTTGCTGGAATGGCTACAAAGCCATCAGCCCGAATAAATATCAACCGGAATTTCCGCCTTGGGGTAATTTACTAATTACCCCAACATGATGGCGATTACTTAGTTTTAGCTTCTAAGTTTTCTAGGCGACTTCGTAGTTCTTGATTTTCCTTTTTCATTTTGTCGAGTTCCTCGCGTAACTGCTTAATAGCCTTGTCTGAACCAAGGTTTTTTTGGACTTTTTGCACAGCCTCTTCCGCCCTGCGCCTGACCCGTCCATCCATGGTGTGTTCTGCTAGGTCATTCAAAATCGCGATCGCCTTGGGAGTTTCCATCTGGCTTAAAGCGGTTACCACAGATATCTGAGTTAAGAAGAAATCTTCTTTAGCTAGTTCTTCAAGCCGTTGAATAATACGTTCAAGATTGATGTTATTTTGACCTGTGGAAATGCGACCTAGACTAGAGATTGCATTTAAACGCAGGGCTTGAGGAACACCATTAGCGGTATATTTCCAAATCAGATTTAAAGCCATTTCTGAAGTTTTCATTTGACTCAAACCCGAAATCGCCCCAGACCGGACTACCTCATTCCAACCAGCCCTTTCTTGTAATACCATTTCTAACAAAGCGATCGCCTCAGCTTCTGTAGGTTCATCCTCCGTGTTTCCCGCCGCTATTTTCGCGATCGCCTGTATAGCACTAGCCTCCACATAATAACTAGGATCACCATTTTCCACCAGAGGTTTAATCGCCTGATAACTTGCAGCCGTGTGAATTTCTGCCAAAGCATTAACCACCGCCCGCCGCACTCGTGGATTTTCATCTTTTAAACCAGCAACCAAGCCATCAAAAGACTGATCAAGTTTAACCTTCACTAACTGTTTAGCTACCTCAACCCGGACTCCCCAGAAAGGTTCAGAAACCATCGCCTCTCCCAAGGCTTTAGCCGATGCCAAATTCCCTTTTTTAGCTAAGGCTTGGGCGGCATAAATCCGGGAAATTGGGTCTGGGTCAAACTGAAGCTGTGCCTTTAACTCAGCTACTGGATAATCTAAAGTCACAGTTTTTAGGAAATTATTACCCACATCAAAACTGATAAAGTTAGGTTTCTCTTCCAAAGGAAAGTAAAAACTCTGTTCGCGATCGCTAACTTGTACAGTCACCGTTTTCAAGTCCACCTCAGTGGATTTCTTTTTGGATTTTCCCTTAGATTTTTTAGTGTAGCCAAAACCTATAGGGATTTTCAAATTAAACAAATTCGCCTCACTGAGTTTCTCACTATCTTTCGCCTGGGTTTGTTTAATAGTCACCTTAGCAATTTTGCTATCATTATCCCAGGAATAGGAAACCTTATATTTAGGGTGTCCACCACGATAGACATATTGATCAAACAGGAACAGCAAATTCCGTCCTGTCGCCTTTTCGATCGCCCTCAATAAATCCACCGTTTCCACAGTTTTATGGGCGTTATCCTGCACAAAAGTATGAATAGCTTTGGCAAATAACTCATCTCCCAATTCTGCCCGAATCATGTGATAAACACAAGCACCTTTTTCATAAAGATGGCGATCATAAAGTTCAATTGCTTCTCGGTAAACGTGAGTTACAATGGGACGACTATAGCGGGAAGAATCCTCAGAAAAATAGCTACGGGCTTCATTTAATCGGTAATAAGCCGCCTCATCGGCGCCATATTCATGTTCAGTCCAGAGTACCTCGGAATAAGTAGCCATTCCCTCCTTAATCCAAGCGTGAGACCAATGGGCAATTACCACTAAATCACCAAACCATTGATGGGCGAGTTCATGGACTACCAGGCTTTCTGTATTGCGGTTATCTACGGTAGCGCGTTCGTCCAACAAACAGCGATCGGTTAACAGAGTTGTCGAGGTATTTTCCATACCTCCAAAAATGAAATCCTCAACGCAGACTTGAGCATATTTGGGATAGGGATAATCATAGCCAAAAGTTTGAGATAAAAACTCAATCATAGCTGGGGTTTTACCCATACTGCGTTGGGCATCTTCCTGGCGATTTTTTTCCACATAATAAACCACCGGAATCTGATTATACTCATCTTTAATTTCCGCAAATTTACCCACAGCTAAAGTTATCAAATAACTGGGGTGAACCTGCTTTTGTAACCAATGATAAATTTGGTCATCGCCCTTAGTTTTCGTGGCGATTAATTCACCATTAGCAATAGCCAAAAATTCCTGGGGAACCCGGACTTTAATTTCTGAGGTGGCTAACTGTCCAGGATAGTCAAAGCAGGGAAACCAGAAGCGGGAATCTTCATCTTCTCCTTGAGTCCAAACTTGAATCGGTTTATCGGGATAATCTGAATTGGGTCCGATAAAATACAGACCTCGTTGAGGATGATCAACAGTGTAGTCGATCGCTATTTTCAGAGTTTGATTAACCTCTGTGGGTTGGTTAAGATGAATCTGTAATTGTTGACCATCATGGTCAAAATCTACCTCATGCTTACCAATTTTGACTTGATTAATTTCCATATCTACCGCATCGAGGGTGAGGGTATTAATACCACTGCGGATCGGATTTAGGGTAATAGTACAAGTCCCCTGAAAACTTTGGGCGGGAATATCGAAAACTAGGTCGAGAAAAATATGCTCAACCTGACCAGGGCGATCGGGGTTATAGTGAGGGCGTGCCCCTGGTAACTCGAAGGATTTAGAATCGTTGCTGTCTGAATCGAAATAGGAATACAACATTAATGAATCTATAGATCGGAAGTCTAACATTTGATGGTTTACCTTTTTTGAGATCATGTCAACCGGACTTGATGGGATGACAGACTTATGGAACAATGGGACTCAGCACAACTGTAGTCAGATGGTTGACAAATTACGCAATATGTGATATAGCACCCTGAACTAATTGAAAAAATGTCATCATTGCCCAACAATTAGGCTTGCAGACATTCATCACCCGCCGTAGAATTTCTAGTTTAAGACTACTAAAAAGAGTAATTTGATATGAAGCTGGCAGCCCGTGTAGAACAGGTTCCCCAATCTGTCACCCTAGCGATATCAGCCAAGGCTAAGGCCATGAAAGCCGAGGGACTCGACGTTCTCAACTTCAGCGTTGGTGAACCGGACTTTGACACACCCCAACACATAGTCGCTGCGGCTAAAAAGGCACTCGATGAAGGAAAGACACGGTACGGTCCAGCAGCGGGAGAGCCCAAACTGAGGGAATTAATCGCTCGCAGTCTGACTCAAGAGGTGGGTATTAATTATAGCGCCGAAAATATCATTGTCACCAATGGCGGGAAACATTCCCTGTCCGAGTTGATGATGGCGATCATCGAGGCTGGGGATGAAGTGATTATACCTTCCCCCTACTGGTTAAGCTACCCAGAAATGGTAAAACTGGCTGATGGGACTCCGGTCATTGTGCCCACCGATGCAGCTACCGAGTATAAGATTACCCCAGAATTACTGCGACAAGCGATTACCCCGAAAACTAAACTATTTGTCCTTAACTCGCCCTCAAACCCGACGGGGATGGTTTACACCCCGGATGAACTGAAAGCGTTAGCGCAAGTGGTGGTAGAGTCGGGGATTTTGGTGGTCTCTGATGAGATTTACTCCCAAATTCTCTATGATGGCGCGCAACATCTGAGTATAGCAGCGACTCACCCAGAAGTCCATAAACAGACGCTGATTAGTAGCGGTTTCGCTAAGTCCTTTGCTATGACTGGATGGCGTTTAGGTTATCTGGCTGGGGATAAAACTATTATTGGGGCGATGACCCGGATTCAAAGCCATAGTACCTCTAATGTCTGCACTTTTGCTCAATATGGAGCGATCGCCGCTTTGGAAGGTCCTCTCGACTGTGTAGAAACAATGCGACAAGCCTTTGCTGAACGCCGGAAGGTTATGTATGAACTACTTAACGCTATTCCCGGAATTAGCTGTGTTAAACCCTACGGCGCATTTTATATGTATGTCAATATCGGGAAAATCGGCTTAGGGTCGGTAGGCTTCTGCAATGCTTTGTTAGAAGAAAAGCAAATGGCTGCAGTTCCTGGCTTGGCTTTTGGAACAGATGATCACATTCGCTTATCCTACGCCACGAGTTTAAAAAATATTGAAACTGGACTCAAGCGCCTAGAAGAATTTGTTGAAGGTAGGCTCTAATTTTATCTAAGTCGCGCTATGGGTGATTTTGAGGCTAATGGTAGAGAATATCAAAGCTGTAGAGTCCTTCGGCTCGCTGATACTCTACCTTAACCTGTGTAGGTTGAGCGGAGGGAGGTCCTTGGTGACACCATTCAATCATTGTCTGGACTTGGGCTTGACTACCCTCAAAAACTGCCTCGACCCGACCATCGGGCAAATTTTTCACCCAGCCGTTGACTCCCTTTTGAGTGGCAACTTGGCGAGTATAATACCTGTAACCGACACCTTGCACCCGTCCAGAGATGAGTAAATGGGCGCGAAGGAGGTCGGGTTTTTCGTGAGTTGTGTTAGACACGATTATAATCTGGTAACGTATTTAGATACTCTGGGGACACACAGCTATTAGAAACTGGTTTGATTAGATGATTGCTCTATAACTTTACCAAAAATTGGGAGATTAGCTATGGATTTGATTAGTTTACTGATTATGTTAATTATTGGCAGTTTGGCTGGGTTAGGGGTTAGCTATACTGTGTTAGAGCGTCGCCTGACCCAGCAGAGAGAAGAATATGAGCGACAAATTCGCCTCTCGGCTGAGGAATTAGAGAAAGCCCATCAAGTCAGGATTCAGGAAATGGTCCAGTCCCTAAGAGATGATTACGATCGCCAACTGCGAGAGATGACAGAAACGCTAAAACAAGAACACGAAGCTGAATTGACAAAAAGCAATGAATCCCTAACTCAATATTATCAGTCCCATATTGAGGATATTACCAACCAGGTACAAAGCCGTGAGGAGGAACTTCAAGAAGCTAACCAGCAGTTGAGGGAGTATCAGCAAGAGTTGGGAAATTTGACTGAGGAATTATATAGCCGTGAACGCCAGGTTGAGGAATTGAATGAGTTTTTGAGTGGATATCAGACTCAATTAGAAGAGGTCAATCAAGATCTACAAGCCAGCCAAACTCGCCTTCATGAAATGGGTGAGTCTTTAACAGGCTATGAAACTCAACTTCATGATATGGATCACGAGATTAGCGAAAGTCAAGATCGCACTCAGAAGATGGAAGAATATATCGCGACTTATGATAACCAACTACAACAACTTGAGCAAGACAACTATACTACTAAGGAGGAAATTCGCGAAACTCTCAAAAATATTCAACAGCACAGTGAACAAGAAATTCAGAAGCTACGGGCTGATCTTGAACAAGATCAGGAGACTCAGATTCAAAATGCTATTGATAACCTGGAAGAACAATATAATGATGAAATTCGCGCGGGAACTGAAGAACTGGTGCGAGCTATGCAGTCTCAAACTGAGCAGATGATAAAGTCGCTGCATGAGCGTTTGGAATTTTTGCCTGAGTTGTTGGCAGAAAGTGAAGCGGAAGCAGCTACAGAAGCGGCTACACCAGAAGAGACACTAGAAGAGACGGAAGCGGTGGCGGAAGTGGCGGAAGTGTCGGAAGAGGTAGAAGAATCAGTGATGGCTGATGGTTTAATGGCAGTAGATTCGGTTAAGCCTCCGCTAAATCTGAAAGTCACTGGGTATAGCAGGAATGAGAAGGAGGACTTGCTGATAGCGATCGCTAAAATTGGAGAATCGCAAAACCTGTCAGCTATTGCTAATTTGGTTGGCTATACTCGACACGCGGATACAGAAATACGCACTCAATTGGCGGCGACTTTGGGTAGACTAGCAAGCACCCACGGCTTACGTGCAGAAATCCAACAAGCTATTCCTACGCTAACTCAACTGAGCCAAGATAGTAACGCTCAAGTGCGTCAAGAGGCAATTTATGCCTTGGGTATGATTAAAAGCGATCGCGTGATTCCCATACTTAAACAAGGTTTGCGAGACCCCGATCCGTCTGTAGTGCAGGCAGCGAGTATGGCGATGGAGAAATTTAAGTTTTATCACGAAACGGATAAGCAAGCCAAACCGATCGCGTCTGTTTTTCAGAAACCGGAGGATGGCTCGAAAGGTTGATAGTTCCCGATACATGGGAGGTTGACTCAAAGGCTGTACAGACAAGGCTTGCCTTGCCTGTACACTCTCAGAGGGTTAAATTTCTGGAGCATCGGCTATCAAAAGCTCATATTTAACCATCTTTTATGGGTGTGATATCGATGATTATCAAGGGATGGCTAGATACACCAGAATGTAGAAGGCAATTTGATGGTAAGCCTAATTAGCTACAGTTTCTGGCATTAGGGATGAATGGTGATGATCAATTAACCATTCACCATCCTTATAGACATAAACATAGGAAAAGCGGGCTACTTCTTGGGTGGTTTGACCTTGGTCATCTGTAAATGTAAAGGTATAAACTCCCACGTCATGAGCCTTGTTACAACCAAGGGCAATAGTCCGGGTGTTAATCACTCCTTGGGGATTATTTGGCAGAAAGTCCACAAAATAGTCTCTAATGCTTTCATGGTCGGTGCGGGGAGTGTTGGAAACGGTTGGCAGTAATACGGCTGTGGGGCTATAGTTAGCTACTACTTGATCAGGATCTAGGGTAGCTAGGGAAGTATTCCAGCGATCGAACAATGCTGCGATTTCGGCTTCGGTGACTTCGGCGCAGGAAACTCCGGCAGTTTCAGCAGCCTGAGTACAACCTGACATAGTAGCTGCTAAAAAACTAGCGGACAGGGTGGAACACAAAATTTTTTTGATCATGGTTAAATCACCAGATATTCCCGGACAAATAAAGGTTAATGAATAGATGATAACACAAAATTATCTATTGGGAAGAAACTAACTAATTTTTGATCCACAGGGATTTGTCGGCTAATTTTATGTGGTTTTCCTCAAAATAAGCAAACATACCCCAGACCCTAATTTTAGCAAAAGGGTTATTTTGGGGGTAAATGAACATTGGGATAACAGACTGCTCCCAAAAGTTAGTCCCATTAATGCAATAGTGGGAACTTGTGGGAGGGATTGAATCCACAGACAAAAATAAATGGTTTTGATTTTATCATAGATTTGGAGATTGTGGGAAAATTTGATGACTAAGGGGGGGTTTTGGGGTGATGTGGTGGCGATCGCATGATTCGCATTAGTAGCATGATTCGCATGAGTAAGGGTGACTATGGCGGTGTGGGTAGAGAGTTATGCAGCAGATTTAAATGGAGTTAAGAGGGGGAGGGGTTTGGGAGTGTCTGAGTTGCCCCAAACCAGGGATAAAGGCGGGTGAATGGTGGATCTGATTCATGGTAAGATTAGCGAGCAGAGGGGAGATTTTACCGACAATGGGGAAAATCCCATGAATATTTTGGCGGCGCTTCTGGCCCTAGGAGTTTAGGCTCGGTATCGTTAGAGCCCAACAGATTAAATCTGTCCCTTTGGGGGTAGATCGCTGTAACCCAAATCGTGAGGTTTGGAAGTCCCCGTCGGTTTGAGGGCGGGTATGATATCAATGTTCACCATTTCTGACACTCAATAACCCGTGGTTGCACAACTATCTAATAATACTTACGAACCCAAAACCCAAGAAATCGCCCAAGAACTTCTAGGGGCGACGCAACAGAAAAAACAGTCTCTGTTTGGCAAAATCCAAGACCAGATGCGTTTGGATGACAAAATCCTGGACTGGGCGATGTCTAACCCTGGTTTGCGGGTGCAATTGTTTCATTTTATTGACTGTTTACCGGCGCTGCGTAGTAAACCGGAAATTGCGACTCACCTTCAGGAATACCTAACGGCGGAAGAGGTGGAACTCCCGGACTCGCTGAAAAAGCTGCTTAATTTTGCTAACCCGGACTCGGTAGCTGGGAAAATGGCAGCTACCACAGTAGCCCCGGCGGTAGAAACTCTGGCTCAGAAATATATCGCGGGGGCGGATATTCCGCAAATTATCAAAACTCTGGAAAGGTTGCGTAAAGATAAACTAGGGTTTACTGTAGACCTGCTAGGGGAGGCGGTGATTACGGAAACGGAAGCGGAATCGTATCTTAATAGTTACTTGGAATTAATGGAAAAACTGTCGGCGGCGGCGCAGCGGTGGTCAACAGTTCCCCTAATTGATGAAGCGGACGGAAAGGCTATTCCTAGGGTGCAGGTTTCGGTGAAGTTGACGGCTTTTTATTCGCAGTTTGACCCCCTTGATGCTAAGGGAAGTGAGGCGAAGGTAAGCGATCGCATTCGCACCCTATTAAGACGGGCGAAAGAAGTTGGGGCGGCGGTGCATTTTGATATGGAACAATACGCCTATAAGGACCTAACTTTAAGCATCCTCAAAAATCTGTTAATGGAAGAGGAATTTCGCGATCGCACTGATATCGGCGTAACGGTTCAAGCCTACCTACGCGATAGCCCGAAAGACTTAGAAGGGATTATTGAATGGGCAAAATTGCGGGGATATCCGGTGACAGTAAGACTGGTAAAAGGCGCTTATTGGGACCAGGAAACTATCAAGGCGATGCAAAATGACTGGCTACAACCAGTATTTAATGATAAGGCGGCGACTGATGCTAATTACGAAAAGCTGACCCAATTAATGTTGGAAAATCACGCCTATATTTATTCTGCTATCGGTAGCCATAATGTGCGTTCCCAGGCGAAAGCGATCGCCATAGCGGAAACCCTCAAAGTACCCCAACGCGCCTTTGAGATGCAAGTTCTCTATGGTATGGGAGACCAACTCGCGAAACAATTGGCGGCTAAAGGTTATCGAGTGCGGATGTATTGTCCCTATGGTGAACTACTACCGGGGATGTCTTATCTAATTCGGCGACTGTTAGAAAATACGGCTAATTCTTCTTTTATTCGCCAAAGTTCAGAACAGCGACCTTTAGAAGAACTATTAGCGCCTCCTGTTGGTGATAATGATAGCACAATTCACCAGACTTGGAAACCTGTATTTCCGAATGCGGCGGATAGTGATTATGCGGATGCAATTATTCGCGATCGCGCTTTGGCTGCATTGGAAACTGTGCGATCGCAGTTGGGTAAAACCTACTTACCTTTGATTAATGGTAAATCGGAAAATACAGAGACTTTTGTAGATTCCGTTAACCCGGCTAAACCTACGGAAATAGTCGGCAAAATTGGTTTGGCTAATATTGAACAAGCGGAAAAAGCGATCGCCGCTGCTAAAGCTGCATTTCCTAGCTGGAAAAAGACCCCCGTTAGCCGACGCGCCGCTGTCTTACGAAAGGCGGCAGAATTGCTCGAACAACGTCGCCATGAATTATGTGGCTGGATGGTTTTTGAGGTAGGTAAAGCCTTATCTCAGTGTGATGCGGAAGTGTCGGAAGCCATTGATTTTTGCCGTTTTTATGCGGCGGAAATGGAACGGCTAGACGAGGGTTATATTTATGATACAGCGGGGGAAAGCGATCGCTATTCCTATCAACCTCGTGGTATCTCCTTAGTCATTTCTCCCTGGAATTTCCCCCTAGCTATTCCGGTGGGGATGACGGTCGCTTCCTTAGTCACCGGAAATTGTACCCTGTTCAAACCGGCGGAAACTTCTGCTATTATTGGTGCGAAAATTGCCGAGATTTTGGTGGAAGCTGGGGTTCCTGATGGGGTGTTTCAATTTATCCCTAGTAAGGGCTCAACGGTGGGGGCTCATTTAGTTAAACATCCTGATGTTCAGATGATTACTTTTACAGGTTCTCAGGAAGTCGGTTGTTGGATATATGCAGAGGCGGCGATTTTGCGACCGGGACAAAAACACCTGAAGCGAGTAGTGGCGGAAATGGGTGGCAAAAATGCCATTATTGTTGATGAAAGTGCAGACCTTGATCAAGCGGTGGCGGGAGTTGTTTATTCGGCTTTTGGTTATACGGGTCAAAAATGTTCTGCTTGTTCGCTGGTGGTGGTTGTAGAGCCTGTTTATGATGTGTTTGTGTCGCGGTTGGTGGAGGCGGTGCGATCGCTTAATGTGGGTGATCCGGCTGATCCTAGTACCTTTGTGGGTCCGGTGATTGACCATAACGCCCAAACCAAGATTAAAGAATACATTGAGATAGGTAAACAAGAAGCAGAAATGGCGATCGCCTTAGATACACCAGACACGGGTTATTTTGTCGGTCCGACGGTGTTTGTTAATGTTTCTCCTACTGCGAAAATTGCCCAAGAAGAGATTTTTGGTCCGGTGTTAGCGGTGATGAAAGCCTCAAATTTTGATGAGGCGATGGATATTGCTAACGGGACTAATTATGCTTTGACGGGGGGTTTGTATTCTCGCACCCCCTCTCATATTCAGCAAGCTAAGGCTGATTTTGAAGTGGGAAATCTCTATATTAACCGGGGAATTACGGGGGCGATCGTTTCCCGTCAACCCTTCGGTGGCTTTAAACTCTCTGGTGTGGGTTCCAAGGCGGGGGGACCTGATTATCTCCTGCAATTCTTGGAACCTCGCACTATTACCGAGAACATCCAGCGACAAGGTTTTGCACCTATTCAAGGGGTGGATTAATTACCTTGATAAATGGGGCATTATGCTCCATAATTAAACCATTGGTATGGGTGGTTATATAGCGATTCGGTGGATTGGTGAGGTACTTTTCAAAGCCCCCTTCGACAAGCTCAGGACAAGCCTCTCCCGTATGGGGAGAGGGGTTTGGGGTGTAGACGCGCAGCGGCTTCTCTTTGAGTGGGCTGTACCTTATGGATATGAGAAACGCTATATCAATTATCAATAGAGGGCGGGTTTATTAGTCTTCTCGCCGAGAGATTTAATTGACAGCAGAACCCGCCCCTAGGCGATCGCTTTTAATTTCTGGGCTACCATCCCTTGAGTTAGTAACTCCTGCGCGTGTTTCAGACCTGTTTCTATGTCCGAACAAACTCCCGCACACCACAGATAAAAACCCCCATTCCAAATGGCAGCCTGCATTAATTCTCCCGGTTCCCCCTCCAACACAGCCTTGATATTATTAATCAGTTCATCTAAGGAATTAAGAGGAACTTCTTTCCCCCCATAACCATAATCATGGGGATGCAATAACAGACGTTCAAAAGTCGAGGTTTCCGGGTTGTCTATACTGGGGCGGTTGATGCCAATAATACAGGTGCGATCGCGGGGTAAATCACAACTGCCTTCTAATCCCTTAACCGTGATAAATTGCCGCTGATTTCGCAATTCTAGGGCGGTTCGGAACATTGATTCTGTGGGGGGGTGAACATAGCCACAGGCGATAGTTGCATCTCCTAAATAGGGAGACCACATTAACTCTAACGTAGCAATAGGGGGACGTTTCCCAATTTCTCGGCGGGGTCCCACTAGGTTCATGGCTAGGGGAAAATGGGTGGGAAGATGAATAAATCCTAAATCTGTCGTCTGGAAGATTTCCTGCATTCTAATTAGGCTAATTCCTTCCCAATTGATGCCTAATTGTTGCCAAATTTCATGTAAACAAMTCCCCTCTTTGGTCGGCATTCGAT